>JBDTAD010000059.1:0-3720 GCA_039924815.1 Lacisediminihabitans sp. | reverse complement strand
CCCTTTCTTCCTGCCTCATTAGCTGAAGATTGGCAACCATGACTGCACCCGTCACCCAGGAGCCGCCCACGGCGGCTCGGCTCCAGCGCAAGGACAAAAAGTCCACCGCCGGGGGCAGTCGGCTCGGTCGCTACATTCTTGTACGACTATTTCTCATCATCCCGACGGTGTTCATCCTCGTTTCGATGGTGTTCCTGCTGATGCACCTCATCGGTGACCCGATCACTGCGGCGCTCGGCGGACGGCTCAGCCCTGACCAGCTTCAAGCACGCATTCACGCAGCTGGCTATGACCGGCCCATCATCGTTCAGTATTTCGAATACATCGGCAAGGCATTCACCGGCAACTTCGGCACAACGCTGAGTGATCATCGTCCCGTCTCAACGATCCTTCTGACCTACGGCGGAGCTACTCTCGAGCTGGCGTTTTATGCCCTCATCGTGGCCTTCATCGTGGGGATTCCCCTGGGGATGCTCGCAGCGTACCTGCGCGACCGGTGGCCAGACGCGGTACTGCGCGTCCTCGCAATCCTCTTCTATGCCACCCCGGTGTTCTTCGCCGGGCTCCTGCTCAAACTCGTGTTCGCAGTCTGGCTTAACTGGCTCCCCGTCGCCGGGCGAGCGTCCACACGCACCGAGCTGGATCTTCAACTTCTCCCTCACCCCACGGGTATCTACCTGATCGACGCGTTCCAATCCGGCAGCATGGACGCCGTTGGCGATGTTTTGTGGCACGCCGTCCTTCCCGGCATTGCGCTCGGTCTCCTCACCGCTGGCGTCTTCCTGCGGTTGGTCAGGCTCAACATGATCGACACCCTCTCGATGGACTACGTGGATGCTGCTCGCTCCCGCGGGGTCGGCGAGCTGAGGCTCGTGCGCAAACACGCGTATAAGCCAGCTCTGGTGCCGATTATCACGGTGATCGGGCTTCAGATCGCGCTGCTGCTCGGAGGTGCCGTGTTGACCGAGACAGTGTTCGAATGGAAGGGCCTCGGCTTTATGCTCGTGCAGTACCTCAATGCTCGAGATTTCGTGGCCGTACAGGGCATCGTCGCCCTGTTGGCGGTGATCGTCGCGGTGACCAACTTCATCGTCGACGTGATCGCCGCGCTGATCGACCCGAGAGTGAGGTACTGAGATGTCGACACACGCTCTCACCGCTAAGCGGAGCCTCTGGTCGAGGCTCCCGATCGTTCACCAACTGCAGCAGAGTGTCGGTCTGCAGCGTGGAATGCTCGTCACCGGGCTCGTCATCTGCGGTGTGTTCCTCGTGACCGCACTCTTGGCTCCCTGGATTGCACCGTTCAAGTTCAACCAGCTGGTTGACGCCCAGGGCCACCAGTTCGGCGCCCAAGTTCCGCCGTCGTCGGAGCACTTGCTCGGAACAACGGTCGGTGGCTACGACGTGCTCTCGCGCGTTATTTGGGGCGCGCAGACCGCGGCACTGGTGATCGTTGTCGCCGTCATCTTGTCGATCTTCGCTGGTGTGCTGCTCGGGCTCGTTTCCGGGTACTTCGGCGGATGGCTCGACCGGGTGCTCGTGGTGATCTGCGATGCGGTGTACGCCTTCCCGTCGCTGCTGCTCGCCATCGTCATGTCGATCGTGATCTCTGGCGGGCAGTCGAACCTCTTTGGCGGTATTCTCGCCGCCGCTATCTCGATCACTGTTGTGTTCATCCCGCAGTACTTCAGGGTTGTGCGCTCCGAGGTCGTCAGGATCAAGTCCGAGGCATTTGTCGAGTCCGCCCGGGTGATCGGCTCGAGTTCTGCGCGCATCATGTTCAGACACGTGCTGCGCAACTCCACGAGAACCCTGCCGCTGATCTTCACCTTGAACGCGTCGGAAGCGATTCTCACGCTGGCGGGTCTCGGCTTCCTCGGTTTTGGAATCGAACCGACATCAGCTGCCGAATGGGGCTTCGACCTCAACAAGTCGATCTCCGATGTCACCGCGGGAATCTGGTGGACGTCTATCTTCCCCGGTGTCGCCATCGTCTTGGTCGTGCTCGGGATGACGCTCGTCGGTGAGAGCCTTAATGACCTCGCCGACCCGAGGCTGCGAACGCGCCGTCGGGCCTCGAATAAGGCCGTACCAGGCAGGACCAGTGTTGCTCCTACCGAGGGCGAAGCACTAGAGATCGACGAGTTGGAGACCCAGGCATGAGCAACCTCAAGAAGGGGGATCTTGCCGTTGAGATCGATGATCTCTCGGTCACCTTTGCGACCGACGGAGGCGACGTTCGCGCCGTCGACGGAGTGAGCCTGATGGTGAGGGCAGGCGAGGTCCTCGCGATTGTCGGCGAGAGCGGCAGTGGCAAGACTGTGACGGCTAAGACGATTCTTGGGCTGCTGCCCGAGACCGCGACAGCCTCTGGTGCAGTGTTCCTCGGCAAAGACAACATCGTCACCATTGGGCACAGAAGGCTGCGGGAGATTCGAGGCGCCGGCGTTGCCATGGTCTTCCAGGAGCCGTCCACCGCGCTAAACCCGGTTTATACGGTCGGCTGGCAAATCGCAGAAGGCTTGCGAGCACACGGCAAGTACTCGCGATCTGAGGCTCGTGCCAAAGCCATCGACATGCTCAACAAGGTCGGGGTTCCTGACGCGAAAACGCGCGTTGACTACTACCCGCACCAGTTCTCGGGAGGCCAAAAGCAGCGGGTTGTCATTGCTATGGCTCTGGTGCTCGACCCGGAACTGATCGTCGCGGACGAGCCGACCACTGCTCTCGATGTCACCGTCCAGGCGGAAATTCTCGACCTGTTGCGTCGATGCCGCGACGAATTCGACACCGCAATCGTGTTGATCACTCACAACATGGGAGTCGTCGCCGACCTCGCGGACCGCGTTGCCGTCATGTATCAGGGAAAGCTGGTCGAAGAGGCGGACGCCGAGAGCCTGTTCACGGCACCGCAACACGAATACACCAAGCAGCTGCTTGCCGCCGTGCCGTATCTCGGCACCGGCACCGTCCGCACTAGGGAGCGTGCAGCTGCACGGGCGCTAACCCAGTCTGAGAACCTGGTTGTCGCGCGCAACCTCGTGATCGAATATCCGGGCAGGCTCGGCAGGGGAGGATTCCGTGCGGTCAACGGCGTCGACTTTGAGATAGGCGAGCGGGAAGTTCTTGGTCTCGTGGGCGAGAGTGGATCGGGCAAGACGACGATCGGCCGCGCCATCGCCGGTCTCACCAGGGTCACCGGTGGGTCACTTGAGGTGCTCGGCCACGAGATGCATGGGTTCCGGGAGCGTGATTTCACGCCCGTTCGTGGCCAGATTGGTTTCGTCTTTCAAGATCCGGCAACGAGCTTCAACCCGTTGCTCACGATTGCGGAGTGCGTCGCGGAACCGCTCATCGTGCACGGAGGGGCTACCGATTCCGGCGCGGCACGCGCGAGAGTTGACGAGTTGCTCGAGGCAGTGCAGCTTCCCAAGGGCTTCGGGGATCGCTACCCGCACGAATTGAGCGGCGGACAGCGGCAGCGAGCATCCCTTGCCAGGGCGCTTGCCCTGCGGCCTAAGCTGCTCATTGCCGACGAGCCGACCAGTGCGCTCGATGTTTCCGTGCAGGCCAAGGTGCTCGAATTATTCGCCGAGCTGCAAAAGGAGCTCGGTTTCGCTGCCCTGTTCATCAGCCACGACCTCGCCGTCGTCGACCTGCTTGCCGATCGGATCGCTGTGCTTTACCACGGTGAACTCGTGGAGGAGGGGACCGGAGCTG
>JBDTAD010000058.1:0-7594 GCA_039924815.1 Lacisediminihabitans sp. | reverse complement strand
CATGGGGTCTCCTGGTTCGAAAAGCAACGCCTGTGCGGCGCAGTTATTTAGATGATAGATCTCCTGCAAAATCCTACGGGCAAAGTCGCAGGGACCACAATGGCCGGATGCGATTGCTCGCATCCGGCCACGGTGAGTGAAAGCGGACTGGTCTACTTTCGGTGTGATTCCGCGTTTTCTTTGCGAGTTCCGGCGACAGTGCTCACATCCGTCCCGCGCCACTTTCCGAGCCCGTTCATCAGGTGGTACACGATGAGAGCGGCGACCGTGCCGAGGATGATGCCACTGAAGGTAGCCTGACCCGCGGTCAGGGTGAAGTCCGCGATCGCGATAATCAGGGCAATGCCGGCCGTCAGCTGGTTCTTTGGCTTGCTGAAGTCGACCTTGTTCTCGACCCAGATGCGCACACCGATGATTCCGATGAGGCCATAGAGAGCGGTCGTTACACCACCGAGAACCCCCGGTGGGATGGTGAAGATCACCGCACCCACCTTCGGAGATAGGCCGAGCAGGATGGCGACGATGCCAGCTACCCAGTACGCGGCGGTCGAGAAGACCCGCGTCGCCGCCATCACTCCGATGTTCTCGCCGTAGGTCGTCGTCGGCGAACCGCCGCCGATCGCGCTGATCACGGTTGCGAGACCATCAGCGAACAGCGCCCGGCCGATTACCGGGTCAAGGTCACGTTCGGTCAGTTGTCCGACCCCCTTCACGTGCCCGACGTTCTCGGCGATGAGCGCGAGCACCACCGGCAGGAACATCAGGTAGATCGGAAAGTGACTGAAGTTGAACGTGGGATTAATGAACTCCGGCAGGCCGATCCAGGGAGCCGCAGCAACCTTGTCGAATTTGATCTCACCCATGAGCACAGCAGACAAATATCCGACTGCGACACCGAGCACGATCGAGAGTCTCCCGATCATCCCCTTGAACAGCACAGTGATCAAGATGATCGCGAGCAGTGTGATGATCGCGATGAGTGGCGACTTTTCAAAGTTGCCCTTCGCCGCTGGGGCCAGGTTGAAGCCGATGAGCGCGACGATAGTTCCCGCCACGATCGGCGGCATGGTCGCGTTGACCCAGCCAATTCCGGCTACGTGCACGACAACACCCACAATGGCCAGCAGCACACCGACGACGAGAATGCCTCCGAGGGCAACGCTCTTGCCATCGGATGCCACTGCCGCGGTGATCGGCGCAATGAAGGCGAACGACGAACCGAGGTAGCTGGGCAGTTTGTTCCGCGTGATGATCAGGAACAGCAGTGTTCCGATTCCAGAGAACAGCAGTGTGGTGCTTGGCGAGAAGCCGGTGATGAGTGGAACCAGGAACGTCGCACCAAACATGGCGACAACGTGCTGGGCACCGAACCCGATAGTGCGCGGCCACGTCAGCCGTTCCTCCGGCAAAACGATTTCCGATGCGAGGACGTTCTTGCCGTCTCCGTGTAGCTTCCAGAGTGCCATTCAAGCTCCTTTGCGTTGGTGGACTTTGCCCGAGGCTATTGCCCCCGAACCGCAAACGGCAAGGGGCGCGCCTGGTTCGTCTGGGCCGCACCCTGGCGGTCCGGAGACTGCGGCAACCGCATAGGCTTGGTGTCCATGAGTCCCGATTCGGCCACGAGCCCCAGCGCACCCCTCACTTCCGGAATCAACACCGAAGAATTGGATGCCGACATCCGGCCGCAAGACGATCTTTTTCGTCACGTCAACGGCAAGTGGATTGAGCGAACAGCTATTCCGGACGACAAGGCGCGTTACGGCTCGTTTTATGTTCTCGCCGAGGAAGCCGAGAAGGCCGTGCGCGACATCATCATCGAGGCGCAGACGGCGGAGCCGGGAACTGAGGAGCGCAAGTTTGGTGACCTCTACGCCAGCTTCCTCAACGAAGAGCGCATCGAACAGCTGGGCGCCGCACCGCTGAAGCCCCTGCTCGCTGAGGTGGATGCGATTGGATCGGTCGACCAATTCCTCAGTACCCTTGGGCAACTGGAGCGACAGGGCACCAGCGGGTTCTTCCAACTCTTTGTTGACAACGACCCGGGTAACCCCGAGCGATACCTCGTCTTTCTTGAGCAGGGCGGCCTCGGCCTGCCCGACGAGTCCTATTACCGCGAAGAGAAGTTCGCGGACATTAGGGCTGCGTACCTCGCCTACGTCGAAAAAATGCTCGCGCTCGCCGGAGTGCCGGATGCCGCCGGCCGCGCTAGCCGAATCGTCGCGCTCGAGACAGCAATCGCGTCGACGCACTGGGACAACGTGAAGACCCGTGACAGTGAAGCCACGTACAACCTCACGACCTGGGCCGAATTGGCTGGCCGCAAAGGGCCCGACTTGAACCTCTGGCTTGACGCACTCGACGTGCCCAAGGGCTCTCTCGATGAACTCGTGGTGCGGGAGCCGAGCTTCGTGACCGGGATCGCGGCACTTATTGACGACGACCACCTCGAGTCGTGGGTCGACTGGCTGCGCTGGCAGGTCATCCGCTCGAACGCTGCGTACCTGTCGAGCGAATTCGTTGCTGCCAATTTCGACTTCTATGGCAAGACCCTCACCGGAACCCCGGAGCTCCGAGCCCGTTGGAAGCGCGGAGTTTCACTGGTCGAGGGCGCAATGGGGGAGGCAATCGGTCGCATCTATGTTGAGCGGCACTTCCCTGCTGACGCGAAGGCGAGCATGGATGTTCTGGTCGCCAACCTGATCGAGGCGTATCGGCAGAGCATCCGTGACTTGTTATGGATGACCGAGGCCACTCGTGAGCGCGCGCTGGACAAGCTCGATAAGTTCACGCCCAAGATTGGATTTCCGGCGAAGTGGCGCGACTATTCGGCGCTGTCGATCGACCCGAACGATTTGCTCAGCAATGTGCGGGCCACGAACGAGTTCGAGTTCCAGCGTGAGCTCGGCAAGATCGGCAAACCACTCGATCGTGATGAGTGGTTCATGACCCCGCAGACCATCAACGCCTATTACAACCCCGGTTTCAACGAGATTGTCTTCCCCGCGGCCATTCTGCAGTTCCCATTCTTCGATGTGAGCCGGGACGCCGCAGCAAACTATGGCGCGATCGGCGCCGTGATCGGGCACGAGATCGGTCACGGTTTCGACGACCAGGGCTCCAAGTACGACGGGGACGGACGCCTCACCGACTGGTGGACAGAGGAAGACCGGGCGGCGTTCGAGAAGCTCACGGCATCCCTCATTGCGCAGTACGACGCACTCGCGCCGCGGCAGATCCCGGATCATCACGTCAACGGTGCGCTCACGATTGGCGAGAACATCGGCGATCTTGGCGGCCTCAGTATTGCGTGGAAGGCGTACCTGATTTCCCTCGGCTCGCTCCCTGAGCCCACGACGCCCCGTGAGCTCTTCGACGGGCAGCCCGCTTCGACAAGCTCAGTGACCGGTGCGGGCGAGCCGCCCGTGATCGACGGGCTCACCGGCGCGGAACGATTCTTCCTCTCCTGGGCTCAGGCCTGGCAGCAGAAGAGCCGCGACGAAGAAGCCATCCGATTGATCTCTATTGATCCTCACTCGCCAAATGAATTTCGCTGCAACCAGATCGTGCGCAATATCGACGATTTCTATGCGACCTTTGGAGTGACGGACGCCGATGAGCTTTGGCTCGACCCGAACAAGCGCGTGACTATTTGGTAACAACCCGAGACCAGGATCGCCGCGAGCGTATTCGTCTTCCGAAAGTGGGGCGACACCGTGGAGCCGGTGGAGTGAAGAACTTCAACGGCAGCTTCACCGCGCTCGGACACTTGGGCTATGGTGGTGCGCAGGTTTCGGCCAACGTCGTCGACCTGCAGAGCGGTGAGACCCTGCTCTCGATTGACGACAGGATCGTGTTGCCAACCGCCGGTATCGGCAAAGTTCTTCTGCTTATCGAGGTCTCCGCTCGCATGACGGCGCGCGATGTCAGCGGTTACGGAATCCTCGACAAGACACTGGTGGATGTCGCCAGCGCCGCCGGTTTCTGGCAACACTTGCAGGCGCCGGCCCTGCCGGTGTCTGATCTCGCGGCACTCGTGGGGGCCACGAGTGACAACCTTGCGACCAACGTCTTATTGCGCCACGTGGGGTTGGACGCGGTGCGCAGCCGCACAGAATCCCTCGGCTTAGCCCGCACCGCGCTCCTTGATCTGGTGCGCGATAATCGTGGTCCGGATGATGCTCCGCAGCTGTCCGTTGGCTCAACTGCCGAGCTCGCCTGGTTGTTTTCTGCCCTCTATCGCGGTCACGTTGTTGACTACGTCACAAGCCAGCGCGTACTCGGCTGGCTATCTTTGCATTCCGACTTATCGCTGGTCGCGAGCGCTTTCGCCCTCGACCCGCTCTCGCATCGATCGATCGATCACGACATCCAGCTCGTGAACACAACGGGCACGGATGTCGGTGTGCGTTCCGAGGTAGGAATCCTGCGTGGTGCACGAACCGGTGTGGCCTACGCGGTCACGGTGCAGTTCACCGACTCCGGGCTGGAAACTCGACTGCGCGTCATAGAGGCGCTTCGCACGGTCGGCTATGACCCGCTCGAGTACGTGCACTGAGCGGCGTGAATAGGCAGCTATTGCTCACAAGCTCGTGATCTGTTTGTCCCCCGTTTTGGGAAGTTGTCCTCCTAAAAGGGGACATATAGCCTAGCTAAGACGCTTGAGCCTGCGAACCCGATATCGCTCGCCGACCCCCGTGCGTCACGCAGATTAAGTAGGACTATAAACATGTCGGCTACCCTCCGGCCAAGGCACACTGCCCGCGCCCGGCAGTCATCTTTCTCGTTGTTTTCACGTGCGCGGCACGCGATCCGCAGGTCTCTTCTCTGGAAGACCATCGGCGGTGGCGTTGCTGGGATAGTCGCCGTCGCTCTTGTGGTGACCGGTGCATCGCTCGGCGCGGTCGCGGCCGGATCGGACGGCCCAACGCCGTACACGGTGACTGCGCAGGGAGTGACCCTCCCGACTGGCGTGACGTTCCCCTCCAGCGGGCATGTCAACTACAAGGCTACGAACCTTGACGGTACAGGCGAGGTTTCGTTCGGCGTCCAGTTTGACCCGAATAATGGGCAACCGGGTGGGCACTTCATTGGTCTCTCGTATTTCCCCTTCAGCAACGTGGCATCGGATGGGACGCATGGTGCCGTCACGACATCCGCTGCGAGTACGTTCCCTGGTGGTTACTGCATCACCTGGGTGCAGCTGTCGGACTACAACGAGCACTTTGGTGAGGGCGGCCAAAAGCCGGTCTGTACACACTTCGGTTCCTGTTGCTGTGTCTGCTGTTGCGACGGCGTCTGCACAAACGTGTGTTGCGGATGCTTTGGTTGGCGGCAGTATTGCCGTCACGGGTGATCTGACTCACGTTGCGTTCACGATCGGTTCCGATGTGATCACGAAGACTGGCACATACTCTTATGCTCCGGGTGATTACGCCGTCAAGGTGACGCCGAACGCCGGCTATCGGCTCGAGGATGGCGTTGCAGGTGCTTACACCCTCACTGTTGCCGGGTTTGCGGGCGATTGTCTCAAGCAAGTGAGTATCGACACCGACCCGACTGCGTCGTCGTGCACGAACCTCACAGATGGCACTAACTTCACGAGCTGGATATCAATCCAGCTGGATAAGGGTGTCGTCTACAAGATTGATGGAACCGTGGTGACCTCGCAATACACGCAGGTGACTCCGGATGTCGTGCATCACGTCACTGCTGAAGCCGCGGCTGGGTTCACCCTGGCCGGAACTCACGCACATGAGTGGGACCTCATTGCAACAGATACCGCAGATTCCTGCATCGCGACCGGTGGAACGGCAACCCCCGCGGTGACGCACACCGCGGCCACCTGTTCTGCTGCTGGCAGCTACACGCTCGGTGTAGAGGAGCCCGAACTGGTCAGCGACATTCTCTGGACAGTCAACGGAGAGTCCGCTGTTGCAGGCACCTTTACTGCGCCCACGGGAACCACGCTCCACATTGTGGCAACCGCCGTTGCTGGCTCGGGCATCTCTGGCTCCGAAACTGGATCCCAAGAGTGGACGATCACGATCCCCGCGTCTTCCGCACCGTGTGACCTGACGACGTTGGCGTTCACCGGAGTTGGTTCTGAGACGAGCACGCTGCTCATCGTGGCGCTACTGCTGATGTTGGCGGGTGCTGGTGTGTTCACGGCGAGCCGCCTGCGCAGTCGGGCGAGTTGAATAGCAAAAGCCAATTGAAGGTCGGATGCCCCACTCCTTACACGAGGAGCGGGGCATCCGCCCGTTAACGAGCGAGACTGGGCAAGACTTTGATCTGGAATACGGTGAGTCCCCCGAAGTGGGGTCAGATCGCGGCAGTTATGTGGACAGAACACCTTGTATGCCCCTAGTGCTTCGTGGTACTTTTGGGGCGCGCTCCTGAGAAGAACATCACCCGAAGATGTGCTTCTGACCCCCGACTGTGAGCGCCCTAGGTGGTGACTAAACCTTTTGTCCTGATCGCCGGAATATATCCGATATCCGGTTGGTCGCGCTTACCCCTTCTACTAGCCTCATTCGTCGACTCTTCGACTGGATGCTGGCTAAGTTTGTGCCCCTTAGTCCACGGCATCTCGCGGTAAGCGCAGCGTTTCTTCGTTCAGCTCTCACCCGAGGAGTAATACCCATGAACAGATTAATGGCAGCCTGTACGACTGCCCTGCGGGCCATTCGGCTCGCACCCGGCAAAAGCACCGCACCGCGTCACGCGAACAAGCGCGCGAGCGCAATGAAGCCGGTTGCCGTCCTGACAACCATGATCCTCGCTGTGGGCCTCGCAGTCACTGGCGCAGGGCTGGCCTCAGCTGAAGACAACCCAGCACCCAGCGGAACTCCTGCCGTTGATGTCGTTCCCACCACCCCCGATACTCCTGCCGCACCTGCTACTGACCCAGCCCCGACGCCGGAGTCCGCCGCTGTGCCGACAGCGGTAACGCCGACAGCGGTAACGCCGGCAGCAGTCACGCTGGCAGCAGTCACGCCCACCATCGTCATTGCCGCGTGGAACATGCCCTCCTGGGTAGATAGCACGACCCCAACCTGGCCGCAGACGCTCAAAACGAGCGAGAAGACGACTAGCACGTCGCTCAACACGCTAGACGAGACTTTGCGAGCCGGAGTCGCTTGCGGAACCACTGAACAATTCCAGGTAGACCTCTATAACGACGACGCGATCACGACGAGTCTGATTGCGGGGAAGATTCTGACGCAACCGCACACCCCGCCGGAGTCGCTCATCCCCGGTGGTTGGGGTACCGCCTACAAGCTCATTCAGGTAGTTGGCGCAAAGTGCCCAGTCCCACCGACTATGCAAAAGTGTGACGCAATAACCGATGGTGGCGTATCAACGAACCTCAATGCGAACGGATGGACGTTCGGCGAAACGCGTACGGCAGGATCAAACACTTACGTCTCGAAGGGAATCAAGGTCGAGACAACGGCAAGTGCTGGTGGTAACGCGCAGAGTAAGGCCGCTGGCTATCACGCGCTCAGCATGCCTCTTTCTGACATGGGCGAGCCGAGCATGGCATACACGGATGCTTCGGGCGTGCTTCCTAGCATGCAGATTGGCCTCGACA
>JBDTAD010000057.1:0-11635 GCA_039924815.1 Lacisediminihabitans sp. | reverse complement strand
TCGGCATGAGCGCGAGCATCGGCTCCGTCAAGCTCAGTTCCGGCTCCGGCGAAATGTTCCTCGGCCGCGACATGGGCAACCAGCGCGACTACTCTGAGCGAGTTTCTGAGCAGGTGGATGACGAGGTGCGCGCACTCATCGAGAAGGCGCACGACGAGGCCTGGCAGGTACTCAACGAGAACCGGGCCATCCTCGACACCCTCGCGACCGCGCTTTTGGAGAAAGAGACGCTCGATCACCTCCAGCTCGCAGACATCTTCAAGGATGTGAAGAAGCTGCCAGAGCGTCCGCAGTGGCTCTCAAGCGACAAGCGTCCGATTTCGAACAAGCCTCCCGTGGCGATGCCCGTGAAGGCTTCGATCGACGGAGACTTGGTGGATGGCGACGTGGAGTCGACCCCGACAAAGAAGGCCCGGGCCCCGAGGCAGCGCAAGCGCCCTGACATCGCCACCGCGTAACCACGACGAAAGGGATCCGTGTCCCGCAACGCAACCGGGCCAGCCGACGACGGCGTGGTTCGCAGTGCTGTGACGGCGCCAGTCGACCGCGCACGGATTGAGGCTGCAGTACTCGAGATCCTTGAGGCGATCGGTGAGGACACGTCGCGCGCAGGACTGGCTCACACCCCGGAGCGGGTGGCGCAGGCGTACTCGG
Organism: Lacisediminihabitans sp.; assembly: GCA_039924815.1. Taxonomy (GTDB): domain Bacteria; phylum Actinomycetota; class Actinomycetes; order Actinomycetales; family Microbacteriaceae; genus Parafrigoribacterium_A. The sequence goes on along the minus strand of JBDTAD010000057.1, from coordinate 10,981 downwards.
AGTTCTTCGCCGGGGTTGGGGCAGACCCGCTTGAGCACCTGGCAGGCAGCACCGAATTTGCGGAAGGATCCGACGAGCTCGGTGAACTCGTGCTCGTGCGCGACATCGACTTCCGTTCCGTGTGTGAGCACCACCTGTTGCCCTTCGTGGGCGTCGCCCACATCGCCTACGTGCCCCGCACTCGCATCGTCGGCTTGGGCCGGCTCCCGCGGGTCGTTGAGACCATTGCGGCGCGACCTCAGGTGCAAGAGAGGCTCACCGAAGAGATAGCGGATGCCCTGCAGGCCGGCCTCGATCCTCGCGGCGTTCTCGTCGTCATCGACGCAACGCACGCCTGTGTGTGGGCCCGAGGCTCCCGCCAACTGCACAGTTCCACTGTGACGGTTACCAGCCGTGGAAGTCTTTCCGATCCGCTCACCCGGGCGGAAACAATGGCGCTGATCGGCGCTCCCCGAGCCCGCGAACGTGCTCGGCCGGAGAACGAGGTTTCATGACCGTGGATGCCACGAACTTTCCGCAGCTCACTCCTGGTCGCTCGCGCACCCCTGCGGTGTTGCGGCGTCGCATTCCGGCCAGTGTGACAGCGCCGGTCATCATGGGTGTGATCAATATGACGCCCGATTCGTTCAGTGATGGTGGCGAATATAACCGCGTTGATGCAGCGGTCTCGCGCGCGGTCGAACTCAGCGAAGCGGGCGCACGGATCATCGACGTTGGCGGCGAGTCGACGAGGCCGGGTGCGGAACGCGTGCCAGTGGACGAAGAACTCCGCAGGGTCATCCCGCTCATCAAGGAGCTCGTACAACGCGACATCGTCGTGAGCATTGACACCATGAATGCCTCCACAGCGCGGGCAGCGGCTGAGGTGGGTGCCAGGCTCATCAACGATGTGTCTGGCGGGCTCGCAGATCCGTCCATGCCGAGAGTCGCCGCGGAAACCGGTCTTCATTTTGTCGCCATGCACTGGCGCGGGCCTAGCGCAACGATGGCCGCGAATGCCGTCTACGGCAACGTGGTGCGAGATGTTCGCTCCGAGTTGAAGCACCGCGTCGCCGAGCTGATAGTTGCCGGCGTCGACCCGAACCGCATCATCCTCGACCCCGGTATCGGATTTGCCAAGGACGCCGAGCAGAACTGGCTGCTCATCGGCCACCTGCGCGAGCTAGGCATCCTCGGATACCCACTCCTTCTCGGAGCTTCTCGTAAGCGTTTCTTGGCGGAGCTACTGCCGCAAGGAGCCCCGGTTAAGGATCGCGATGGGGCGACCGCGGTGATCAGCGCCCTTGCCGCCGAGGCGGGAGTGTGGGGCGTGCGCGTGCACGATGTCGCCGGAACAAAAGCGGCCCTCGATGTCTGGAGCGCCATGCGCGGAAATGGAACAGCACAGTGAGCGACGACCTTCTGACTCTCACGGGGCTGCGTGCATCCGGCTTTCACGGGGTCTTCGCTGAGGAACGCGCGAACGGGCAGGACTTCTTCATTGACGTGACGGTGACTCTCGACTTCGCCGCGGCCGCAACCTCTGACGATCTGGAGCAGACCATCCACTATGGAGTGCTTGCGGAGGAGATCGTTGCCGCTGTGGAGCGGGATCCGGTTGACCTGATCGAGACCGTTGCCCAGCGCATCGCCGACGTTGTGCTCACCCACAAGCCAGCGAAACAGGTCACGGTCACGTTGCATAAGCCGAGCGCCCCGATCACCGTTCCGTTCACGGATGTCTCCGTCACGATCACGAGGACGCGCGAGTGAGCACGCGAGTCGTTGTGGCTTTCGGTAGCAACCAGGGTGACCGCGAGGAAACCCTGAGGGCAGCGGTGCGGGAGATCTCCGCGCTCGAAGGAGTCGCGGTGACCACGGTCTCCGGGCTAGTCGAATCCCACGCGGTGAAACTTGCCGGAGTGGATGAGAATGCACCCAGCTATGTGAACGGCGTGTTGGTGGCAACGACCTCCCTTGGCCTGGACGATTTCCTCACGGAGCTGCAGCGTATCGAGCTTGAGCACGGTCGGGTGCGGCTTGAACGATGGGGTGACCGCACCCTGGATCTCGACATCGTCGCGGCGTTCGCGGCCGATGGAACCGCGATTCAGGAATCGACCGAGCGGCTGACCGTTCCCCATCCGCGTGCTTGGGAACGCGCCTTTGTGCTTGCTCCCTGGGCGCAGGTGGATGCGCAGGCCGAGATCGCTGGGCACGGTCGCGTTGCCGACCTGCTTGCTCCCATCGCGTCGGCAGTATGGCAAAGCGACGCGGCAGCACCGTTCGATGGGTCAGTGCGATGAAGCGCACGCGAATCAGTACGCTCGCAATCCTCGGCGCGGTCGGTGCCGTGGGCGGTGCTTTGGCCGAGTCTCTCCTGGCATCCAATGGTGCAGCGATCGTCGTTCCCCAGGTGGGGCTTCCCGTGGCACTCGTGGCGATTGCCGTGATCGTGGTTCTTCTCGCAGTTCCGATCCGCAGGCTCACGCACGGTACGTCGAAGGCACCGGTCGACCCCTACTACGCAACCAGGGTTGTCATGCTTGCTAAGGCGTGTGCCCTCAGCGGGGCATTGCTCTTGGGGCTTAGCGCGGGTGTTGTCGGCTACATGCTGACGCGATCGGCGCTGCCGAGCGGTGGCTCTATCGGCCTGGTGGTGTCTACGCTGGTGGGGTCGGGTCTTTTACTCGCCGCGGGTCTCATCGCTGAGCATATGTGTACGATTCCGCCGATCGGCCCGGACGACGATGTTGACCCGAAGCCGATCCGCGTCAGGCCCTGACCGCACATCCACCCAAGGAGAATCGTGAGTAATCGACTCGAACTGGCCGATGTGACCTGGCGCCGCGTCTCACCAAAGCTGGTCTGGGTGGAACTGACCGCCACTGCGATAGTTCTGCTCATTTCGATCGCCGTCGGAGTCGGCTTCTGGTGGCTGCAGGCCTGGGTGCCGATGGCCATTGTTGCAGTCTTCGCGATCGGCACTCTCGTGAACCTCGTGATCACACCGCGACGGGTCCGCTCGATCGGCTACCAGCTCCGCGATGATGACCTGCTCTTTCGGCGTGGCATTATGTGGCAGCGGTTCGTTGCAGTGCCCTACGGTCGGATGCAGCTCATCGACATCAACCGAGGACCGGTCGCGCGTCTGCTCGGCCAGAGTGAGTTGAAGTTTGTCACCGCGGCAGCTGCCGCAGGAGTGACCCTTCCAGGCTTGCTAGCAGCGGATGCTGACGAGTTGCGCGATCGGCTCGTTTCGCTCGCAGAGAGCCGGCGAGCGGGACTGTGAGTGACGTTCCCCCGTTCCCGGCTGAGCCTGCGTCCTCGCCCGTTCCTGCCTTTGTGCCAGCGCGGGCTGCGGCGCTGACCGACGGTGAGTGGCACCGCCTGCATCCGGCGTCTCCCCTGCTGCGAGGTGGATTCGCGCTCATAGCGGTACTTGGTGCGGTGGTCGCAAACCTGCGCGAGCGGCTTATCTCGATCTTCATCCCGCGCTTCGACGAGGGCGGTGACCCCATCGATTACGTCATCGATAACGGCTTCGTCATCCAGGCTCTCCTGGTGCTGCTGGTGCTGCTCGTTGTGTTCATCGGTGGGTTCTATTTGTCCTGGCGCATGCACACCTTTCGCATCACCGACGAGGTGGTGGAGGAACGCTCTGGCATCCTCTTCCGCACGAACCGCAAGGCTAGGCTCGATCGCATCCAGGGCATCAATATCGTGCGACCGTTCTTTGCGCGGCTGTTTGGTGCGGCCCGGTTAGAGATCAACCAGGCCGGTCACAACGGAAACCTACGGCTCGCCTACCTCGGCTCCAGCGCTGCGGATGACCTCCGCCGCGACATCCTGCGCCTCGCCTCCGGTACGCACTCGGCTTCATCGCCCGCCGCGCAACCTGACGCCGTTGCTCTCGGTGCGCAGGGGCTTCTTGATCGTCGAGTCGGCGAGCTGTTGGCCCCCGAACTTGACCCTCACCTTGCCCCACCAGAATCGGTGGTGAAGATCCACCTGGGTCGGTTGGTCGGCTCGATGGTGTTCAGCGAGAGCACGCTCATCCTAGTGCTCCTCCTCATTGGTGGCGGCATCTGGATCGCCACCACTGGAAAATTCTTTGCCCTGTTCTTTGCCCTACCGAGCATTTTCGGCTTCGTGAGCTTCTACGCGAGGCGATTCACCAAGTCGCTCCGGTACACCATCGCGGGGACCCCCGACGGAGTGCGGGTGGGCTATGGCCTGTTCTCCACGAGCAACGAGACCCTGCCGCCCGGTCGCATCCATTCCGTGCAGGTGCGGCAGTCACTGCTGTGGCGACCTGCAGGCTGGTGGGAGGTGCGGGTGAACGTCGCCAGCCATTCCTCCAACAAGGGAGCGGATGGCCGCGCCAACACGACCATCCTCCCGGTGGGAAACTTTGATGACGCAGCCAGGGTCGTCGCACTGGTGCTGCCCGGCTTCGAACTCCCGAACTTCGTCAACGTCGGGCCAGAAGACGGTTTCACGAACTCACCACGTCGTGCGGCCTGGCTGCGGCCGTTCTCGTGGCGTCGCAACGGCTTCGCGACTGCTCCAGACTGGCTGCTGCTGCGCCGAGGTGCCATCTGGCGGCAACTCGTGGTGGTCCCCCAGCCGCGCCTGCAGAGCGTGGCAGTTGCGCAAGGGCCGGTGTTGCGCCTGCTCGGGCTTGCCGACGTGCACCTCCACACGGTGTCCGGCCCCATTCGCGCGGAGCTCGGCGCCCTCGATGTGGATGTCGCCACGGGCTTCTTTGCCCTCGTCGCGCAGAACGCGGTCAGCTCGGCACAGCGGGATACGTCACACCGTTGGCGCTCAGGAGAGGCACCAGCGTGAGTGTGGAAGAACGTTCGGGCAGACTCGGCGTAGGAATCGTCGGCGCGGGACTTGTCGGTCCGGTGATCGGCGCGGCTCTCGCCGCGGCCGGTCACGCGGTCGTGGGCATCTCCGCGATCTCGGAGGCCAGTCGCGAACGCGCGGAGGCCATGCTGCCCGGGGTGCCCATTCTCGAACTCCCCCAGGTGATCGAGCGGAGCGAGCTAGTGGTGCTCGCTGTGCCGGCATCCGAACTCGCCCAGCTCGTGGAGGGGCTCGCCGCAACGGGCACCTGGCAGGCTGGGCAGCTCGTTCTGCACACCGCCGCGGAGTTCGGCACTGGCGTGCTCTCCCCAGCGATGGCACAGGGCGCGATCCCGCTCGCGGTGCACCCGATCATGACCTTCACGGGCACCACCATGGACCTGTCCCGCATGGTCGACAGCTATTTCGCCGTCACCGCCCCCACACCCGTGCTGCCGATCGGCCAGGCACTCGTGGTGGAGATGGGCGGGGAACCGCTCGTCGTGGCGGAGGCGGATCGCGCGGCGCTCGCCGAGGCGATCTCCACCGCCGTCAGCTTCTCGACCGCCATCGTCGACCAAGCCACGGGCATTCTCTCCTCAATCGGCGTTGAGGCACCGGGGCGCGTGCTCGGGCCGCTCGTACGCTCGGCGGTCGACAACGCGCTCAGGCGGGCATCCGGCACCGCCCCCCTGAACGACTGAGCCAGTAACATCGGGGTGTGCCCGCCGCCATCACTGAGACCATTGCCGAGCTACGCGAACGGCTGGCGGATGCGCGGGCCGCGGCCAAGAGCGTTGCGCTCGTTCCCACCATGGGCGCGCTGCACGACGGGCACCTTGCCCTCGTTGAACGGGCTCGCGAGCTCGCGGATGTCGTGGTCGTCTCGATCTTCGTCAACCCGTTGCAGTTCGGCCCGGCCGAGGATCTCGACCGCTACCCACGCGACCTGGCTGCGGATCTCGCCCACCTCGACGGGCTCGGCGTTGACTTCGTGTTTGCCCCGTCTGTCGCTGAAATGTACCCGAATGGCGTAATGCAGACACGAGTCGTCGCGGGTGCTGTGGCCAGCCTCTACGAGGGTGCCGCTCGGCCTGGCCATTTCGACGGCGTGCTCACCGTGGTCAGCAAGCTCCTGGGTGTCGTCGGCCCGAACGTCGTGCTGTTCGGCCAGAAGGACGCCCAGCAGGTCTTCCTCGTGAAGCGCATGGTCGCCGACCTCAATCTGCCGGTGACGGTGGACGTGGTTCCGATCGTGCGGGAGGCGCAGGGGCTTGCGCTGTCCAGCCGCAATCGGTACCTGTCTGAGGAGCAAAGCACGGCAGCGCTGGCGCTGTCTGCCGCGCTGGCGGCGGCCACGACATCCGCCCGTCACGGCGCTGCTGCGGCGCTCGACGCCGCCCGCGCGGTGCTGGCCGCGCAGCCACTGGTTAAGCTTGACTATCTGGCTGCGGTGAATCCAACGAGCTTTCTAGAAGCCCAGAACGACTACCGCGGGCCAGCCACCGTTCTGGTGGCCGCGACCGTGGGTTCGACCAGGCTTATCGACAATGCCGCAGTGACCCTCGGCTGACCGACCATCACCTTCGAATCGAGAGTGCGAACGACATGACGACCACACCGGCGAACTCCGGGCCCGCCGTGAACGAGACGCCAGCCGCGACAGCCGCGGAGTTGGAGACGGCGGAGGCAGAGGCCGCATTTGAAGCCGAGGCATCCCAGCAGATGCAGGTGCGCCTTTCCAAGCGTGAGCGGCTCATCGAGTCGGGTGCGGGCGCCTACCCGGTGTCTCTGCCGATCACCTCGACCAGTGCCGAGACGCGCGCTCGCTTTGGCGAGCTCGAGCCGGATGCCGTTACCGGCGAGACCGTGGGCCTCGCCGGTCGCATCGTTCACCTTCGCAACACCGGCAAGCTGTGTTTCGCGTCCCTGCAGTCTGGCGATGGATCCCGTATCCAGGCCATGGTGTCCCTCGCCGTCGTCGGCGACGATTCGCTCCTGTTGTGGAAGGAACTCGTCGACCTCGGTGACCACCTCTTTGTGTCCGGCGAGGTTGTTGCCAGTCGCCGCGGCGAACTCTCGGTGATGGTGAAGGAGTGGAAGATTGCCACGAAGGCGCTTCGTCCGCTGCCGAACCTGCACGGCGAACTCAGCGAAGAGACCCGTGTTCGCAGTCGCTACCTCGACCTGATCGCTCGAGAGGGAGCACGTGAGATGGTGCGTAACCGCGCCGCATCCGTCGCCTCGCTGCGCAAGACTTTCACCGATCACGGCTATATCGAGGTCGAAACGCCCATGCTGCAGACCATGCACGGCGGCGCATCCGCTCGCCCCTTCATCACGCACAGCAACGCCTTCGACACTGAGTTGTTTCTGCGCATCGCGCCGGAGTTGTTCCTCAAGCGGGCCGTTGTTGGTGGCATCGAGCGGGTTTTTGAGATCAACCGCAACTTTCGCAATGAGGGTGCAGACTCCACGCACTCGCCCGAGTTCGCGATGCTCGAGGCCTATCAGGCCTACGGCGACTACAACCAAATGGCCGATCTCACCCAAGAGATGATCCAGAACGCCGCCATCGCGATCAGCGGCAGCACGACCGTGACCTGGGCGGATGGCAGCGAATACGACTTCGGCGGCGAGTGGGATCGCGTGAGCATGTACGAGTCGCTCAGCGCAGCCTCCGGTCGCTCAATTACCACCGAGACCTCCGTGGATGAGCTGGTACTTTTCGCTGACTCGCTCGGCATCGAGGTGAAGCAGGCCACCCACGGCAAGTACGTGGAGGAGCTGTGGGAGCACTTCGTGAAGGGTGGACTCGAGCGCCCGACCTTCGTGATGGACTTCCCCGTCGACACTTCTCCGCTCGTGCGCGACCACCGCGTGAATCACGGCATGGTCGAGAAGTGGGACCTGTACGTGCGCGGCTTCGAGCTGGCCACCGGCTACTCGGAGCTCGTTGACCCGGTCATCCAGCGCGAGCGCTTCATCGAGCAGGCGAAGCTCGGTGCCGCTGGCGACCTCGAGGCCATGCGGCTCGACGAAGACTTCCTGCGCGCACTTGAACACGGGATGCCGCCGTCGGGTGGCATGGGCATGGGAATCGACCGGCTGTTGATGGCCTTGACCGGCCTCGGTATTCGCGAGACTATCCTCTTCCCCTTAGTGAAATGAGTACCGAATGAGCAGCCTCGAGGAGAACGAGATCCCCGTGGAGAAGACCCCGGAAGTGAAGACTTCGAGAGCGAAAACTCCGAGGCCGCCCGAGCCCATCACCAAGAATCGCGTGATTCTCTGGGTGCTCGCCGGAGGATTCGCCCTGTACCTGATCGGCTCCGGCCTCGTGGGGATCCTCACCAGGTAAGCGCTGCCGCACCATCGAGAGCTTTACCAGTCTCACCGCGTATCCTTAGAGGGTGGACAGCCTCTGGGATAATTGGGTCATCGTGCTTCTGCCGACGATTCTGGTCGGCTTGGTCTTCTGGTTCATTCTTCGCGCGGTCATCCACGCCGATCGAACCGAGCGCAAGGTGTATGCGTCCATCGAGGCCCAGGAGCGTGCTCGGCTCGGCCAGCCCGCTCCGAAGAAGAAGTAGCTTCGCCCGGCACTGTAGCCTCGCGCGGTATCACTCGCGCGGCTTGAGCCTGATGTTCGGCATCTCTGGAGCCGGTAGCGGCCTTCCGTCGTAGCCTTGCACGGTTCCGAAGCGGCCAGCGTCGTTGCTGCCGGCCACAACATCCGATTGCCATTGCTCGCGGAAAGCGACGATCTCATCGTGGTCTCGGCCGATGAAATTCCACCACATCACGATCCGTTCGCCGAGGGGTGTTCCTCCGATCAACAGCGCCCGCACCGGGGTATCGCCGGCGTCGAGCCGCAGGCTTGAGTGGTCCAGTGGGAGGTAGCCGAGGTGCGCGACCTCCACGTGCTCGCCCTGCACGGTCAGCCTGCCAGTATCCACCAGAATTCCGTGCTCGAAGCTCGGGTCTACCGGAAGGTCGACGGATGCTCCGGCCGGCAGGTCGATCTGCGCACCCACCAGCGGGCTGAAGGCGGTCGCCGGGGAGTGTTCGCCGAGGAGTGAGCCTAGAAACACGCGTACTGTAGCGGCGCCGAAGTGCACCGGTTCGGGAACATAGTGCTCGAAGAACGGAGCGGCGTGCCTCGTCGCGTCGGGCAACGCTACCCACAGTTGCGCGCCGTGCAGCACTGTCGTCTCGGCGGTCGAGACTTCGGAGTGCTGGATGCCGCGCCCCGCGGTCATCAGGTTGAGCTCGCCGGGGCGCACCATGGCGTGGTTGCCCGCGCTGTCCCGGTGCTCGATCTCACCGGCGAACAGCCAGCTCACTGTCTGCAAGCCAGTGTGGGGGTGAGGGGGAACGACCATTCCGCCGGTCGCGGCCACGTCATCCGGACCGTAGTGGTCGATGAAGCACCACGCGCCGATGAGCGACCGACGACGCTGCGGCAGGGTACGCCGCACGCCCATCGCTCGTGGCCCGCCCAGCGGTACGTCGCGTGGCTCGAGGATCTCGACCGTCGCCGTTGTCGTGGTGGTGTTAGAGACGAGTTCGACCGGATCCTTCTCGAGGTTGCTCATGGCGGGAGCCTAGTCGCCGACGAGTATCACTTGGCAATAGTGGCTACAGCGGAGAACATCGCTCGACAGCCACGCGTCCAGACTGGGTTCACTTCATCTGACGCGAGCACGCGCAGAGTGATGTACCCCCGCACGCACGGGACCGAAACGGGAGAAGATAGAGCCATGGATTATGGCGTGCGGGTGCTTCGTTTCGCCGACTATCCGGTGGTGCCGTGGCGCAACGGCAAGGGCGTCACGCGCGACGTTGCCGCCTCTGCCGTGCCGATGGCGAGCACCAATCGCGACCCGGACGGCGCTGACCTCCCGCCCCTGCCCGCCCCGACTCCGGCCTGGCGCATCAGCATGGCAACGGTGGAGGCGGAGGTTCCGTTCTCAGATTTTTCTGGGCTCACCCGAGCGCTGGGCGTCGTCGAAGGTGACGGTATCGAGCTGACGGTGGACGGGCGGATGTCGACGCTGCGCCTCGGGGAGACGTTCGGCCCTTTCGCGGGCGGGGCACCCGCATCCGCTCGTCCGCTCGGTGACGTGACTCTGGACCTTGGGCTCATCTTTGACCCCGCGCGTACCAGGGGAGAGTTGAGCGTTGCGCCAGCGGGTAGCCGCGACATTGTCGGGCTGATCTGGTTCGTGGTGTCGCTCGTCGACGGGCTCGAGGTGAGCCTCAATGGCACTCCCGTCGCCACGCTCGCGCGGCGCGACACCGCTGCGCTCGATCTGCGCACTGCACCGATCGCGCACCTGTCGCTCTCGTTATCGAATGCCGCCCCAGCGAGCGATGCCGCGGATGCTGCATCCGGTTCGGATCCCATGCTCAGCGGCGGTTCCGCATCCGCTCCACTCGCCTACCTGGTCTCGATCGCGCCCTGAGCTGCCCGCGGCCTGCCCACCCGACCCCCGCCTCCCCATCCCCTCCCCAGGCCGCCCCCATTGCCGCTCCCTCCATCGCCCAAATGAAGGAGATGCGCCCTGGTCGAAGCCACTGTTCCCTGAATTTGCGGGGAACGCGCACGTGAAACGTCGCGCAACTCCTTCATTTGGGCGAACTGCGGATGGATCGCGCGGCCGCGGCAAGCGGGGATGCCAGCGTCAGTCGACGGATGCGCGCACCAGCAGTTCGCCGACCTCGCAGCCGAGAGCGGCGCAGATCGCCATCAGGGTCGAGAAACGGATGGCCTTAGCCCGGTCGTTCTTGAGAATTGAGAGGTTGACGATGCTCAGGTCGACGAGCTCACTCAGCCGCGTCAGGGTCATCCCGCGCTCTTCGAGCAGTTCGTCGAGCCGACAGTGGATGCCCGTGAGCTCCTCGTTCACGCTTGCGCCCCTTGGTGGGTTGCCGTGAGCATCCGCGCCCTCGCGTGACTTGCCTCACATCGTGGTTCCCGACCCCGCGGAATCACGATCGGGGGCAACTCAGTGCGCACTAGTCCGCGCGCCGGCATCAGACGAGCCCTTCCGTGTCGCGCTGTAGGCGCTCGCCCTGGCGGAAGATGACTGCGAGCAGAGCCATCGCGATGCCGATGAGAAGGAACATCCAGTCCTCTGGAGCG
>JBDTAD010000056.1:0-7553 GCA_039924815.1 Lacisediminihabitans sp. | reverse complement strand
CGCAATCTCGCCGCGTACCTTCGGCAGGATGCCGCGATCCGGTCAGAGCTTGAGGCTCGCCAGTCCTGGGTGAGGAATGCGGCCAAGCTGGGTGTTGCGGCGCCGTGGGTGATCCTGATGCTCTTGGCGACCAGACCCGAAGCGGCTGCTGCCTACAACACGCCCGCCGGGGTGATTCTGATCGTCGGTGGTTTGCTCGTGAGCGTAATCGCGTACCGACTGATGCTGAGTCTCGGGCGGATGCCTGAAGAGCGCAGGTGGTTTCAGTGACGACTTTGTCGGCCTGGGCGGCAGTCTGCGGCCTTGCGCTCGGTGTGGGCCTCTGGTCGCTTGCCAGCCTCGTGCCGCGCTTCGGGCGACCGCGTTTGGTGAGTCGAGTGGCACCGTACCTCGCAGACGTTTCGCCCGGCGCGCGCGAGTTGCTTGCGCGTCGTGCAACTGACCCGCTTCCCGTGGTCGGGATGCTGCTAGCGCCGCTCTCCGCCCGAGGGCGCGAGTTGCTCGGTCGAGCCCTCGGCGGAGCGAACACGGTCGCGCTACGCCTGCGCCAGTCTGGGTCGCCGCTCAGCGTTGAAGCTTTCCGCTCAAGACAGCTTGTGTGGGGCCTCGGCGGAATGGTTGTTGGGCTGGTCGCCGCATTCGCGATCGCACGCGGCCAGTCGATCGCACCTGCGCTCTACGTGCTCATCGTTGTGCTCTCCGGTGTCGGGGGAGTGGTGCTGCGTGATTACCTGCTTCAGCGAGCGGCACGGGCAAGGCTCGAAAGGATCTCGAACGAGTTGCCAACCGTGCTGGAATTTCTCACCCTGAGTCTGTCCGCTGGTGAGGGAATTCTGGATGCCCTGCGCCGGGTCTCGCGCATCAGCCACGGCGCACTTGCGGGCGAGCTAGCGCGCGTTGTTGCGGACGTGAACACGGGGCTTCCGCTGGCTGAGTCGCTCGACTCGCTCTCCAAGGGCATCCGTCTTCCAGCGCTCTCGCGCTGTGTCGAGCAGATCGTTGGCGCACTAGAGCGAGGCACTCCGCTCTCCGAGGTCCTCCGCGCGCAGGCACAGGACGGGCGCGACGACGCCAAGCGTGAGCTGCTCGAAGTCGCGGGCAAGAAAGAAGTTGCCATGCTCATCCCCCTCGTTTTTCTGATTCTCCCCACCACGATCGCGTTTGCGATCTTCCCCGGGATCTTCGTCCTCCAAATGGGGTTCTGAACCCGCTATCGAAAGGAAACACCATGGTCACACTGCACGCGTTTGGGCGGCGGATTATCGAGCGTCTCAGGCACGAAGAGCGAGGTGACGTACCCGGATGGGTGCTCATCACCTTAATGACAGCAGGCCTCGTGATCATCATTTGGGCCATCGCCGGGCCCGCGCTGAGCAACGTGTTTCAGCAAGCGATCTCTCGCGTGCTGAACTTCTGATCCTTTCCACTTCCGAGACCCTGAATATCTGAGCTTGTGACTTTCTCAGTGATACTGCGACGCCTGCGCGACGACGACGGTTCTGCCGTCGCCGAGTTCGTCATGGTCGTCGGCTTGCTCACCGTGCTCACCCTGTCGGTGATCCAGCTTGGGCTCGCGCTGCACATCCGCAACACGGTGCTCGATGCCGCGGCCGAGGGAGCCCGGTATGCGGCCCTCGCCGACAGCGGACTGCCGGATGGGGTGGCGCGCACCCGCGACCTGATTACCACCGCGATCGGGGCGGCCTACGCTCACGATGTGACGGCGTCGTATGGGAGCTACCTCGGGCATCCGTCCGCCCAGATCACCGTGCACACACCACTGCCGCTGATCGGGCTGGTCGGAATTGATGGTGGGCTGGAGGTGACCGGGCATGCCGCGGTCGAAACGTTGGACTGACGATGACGGCAACGCCTCGCTCGAGTTCGTCACCACGGGCATGATCCTGCTGCTGCCGCTCGTCTACCTCGTGCTGGTGATGGCGGCCGTGCAGGCCGGATCGCTCGCGGTTGAAGGCGCTGCGCGGCAGGCTGTGCGTGTTTTTGTGCAGTCGCGCACCATAGACGAGGCTCAGGCGCGAGCCGAGCGGGCCATCCAATTCGGACTCAAGGATTACGGCCTCGACGCGAAGGACGCGACGGTATCGGTGACCTGCCAGCCGAGGCCTGACGACTGCCTGAGGCGGCTCGGCACAGTCACCGTGAACATCGCGGTCGCCGTGCGTCTGCCGCTCGTCCCCGCTGCCATCACGGTGAACCTGCCGCTCGAAGTGCCACTCAAAGCCACGGCCACGGAGCAGGTCTCCCGCTTCTGGAGCGGGCAATGACCAGACCTATATCGGTCAACCGCATGCGGGACGATGAAGGCTCGATCCTGCCACTCACGATCTTCTACGGCTTTCTCTCACTCGTGCTCATCCTGCTCGTGGTCGCAGCAACCTCCCTCTATATCGAGCGCAAGCGACTTTTTACCATCGCCGATGGTGCTGCTCTCGTCGGCGCGGAAGCCTTCCAGCTCGACGCGGTCACCCAGACCGCATCCGGGCTCCGTCCAACTCTGAAGTCCGCGGATGTCGCTGCCGCGGTCACCGACTACCTCGCCGCTTCCCCGCACGACGACTTCGAATCCTTGCGCATCGATCGCGCCGAAACCGTCGACGGCCGCAGCGCCACCGTCGCACTCTCCGCCCACTGGCGCCCGCCGATCGTGTCCCTGCTCGTTCCGGACGGCTTTCGCATCGACGTCACCGCGCTGGCCCGCTCCGTCTTTTACTGAGCCGCGGGAGTCGCGCGCACGTTAGACCGCGTACCGCAGCACGGCGGCCAGCGCCTCACCGCGGGGGATGTCCTCCGCGCGTACCGCGAGCACCTCGCCGTCTGAGCGGAGCACACGAGCCGCGATCTCACCCAGCACGTCATAGTTGTCCGCGCTCGCGGAGTCGGCAAAGCTCACTGCGCCATCCTCTGCGATGGTGCCAGGTACGGTGCGCCTGATGTCGATCATGATCGAGTGCACCGCTCCGAAGGTGGCCGCGCGAGCCGCACTGGCGACATCCGTCGTTGCGCGTCCGCTGCTGTCGCGGTCTTCGAAAAGGTCACGCCAACGAGCGAGCTCGTTGGTGTACACCTCATCGAAAACGGGCCGCGCCTTCTGCGCCAGCTCGGAATCGGTCATTGCGGCGGTGGCCGCAATCACGGTGTCCGCCAAGCGCGAATACGTGTTCATCGTGCGATAGATGGACAACATTGGTTCGCTCGCGGCCAACACGAGCGGAAGCCCACTGCCGCGGAGGTGGTCCCGCACGAGCGCGTTGACGCGCCGAGCGAACTGCCGCTGCGCGCTCGCGTCGCCCAAAGTGCCCTGGGCGCGTGCGCGCGGAAGCCGGTCTGCGATCGGTTGAGTCTTGAACTGCTCGCTGTCTTCGGGCAGCCCCGGAATCGTCAGCGTGGTTGCGGGGACATCCGCCGACACCTCAACGACTCGCGCCTCACCCTCGGTAAGAAGCAGCACATATCCAGCGTTGGAGAAAGTCACCGCTCGAAGCAGCTGCGCGAGCTGGAAACGGTCAGACACGTGCACCTGTCGGTCGAGTTCGCTGGCCAAACGATAGTGGCGAATGTGGTCTGGCGTGACAAAGACGGCCAGGCTGCGAGCCTGATAACGCCAGAACTCTGCGTCATCAATGAGTGCATCCAGGTGGTCCTCTACCGCAGCGATCTGTTCGTCGCTGGTGCCTTGGTCTCGCAGAACGCGCGTGGCTTCCCGCGCGAGGTTCTTGAGTTCGATACGGGAAGCTTCGGCTTCGCCTCGTATCGGGGAGGTGGGTAGGTAGAGCGAGACACTCTGGGTATTTCGCTGTTCGGCTAGGGCCACCAAATCGGATGATGTCGGAATATCAACGTAAAGCATTGTGTGCTCCTCCGTAGTCGTTCTCGTCAGTGCGTTCTCCTTCCACCGTAGCCAGCGAAGATGAGCAAGTGCTAGAAAAACGACGGCAGAGAGTAACGGCTAAGAAGAGGGAGGCGCGGGTGGCCGCCGCGCCACCGAGCGTCGACCACCGATGAACCAGCTGATCGCGCCGAGGACTGGCAAAAGAGTGACGACGATCACCCAGGTCACGATCATCGGGGTGGTCGCACCTGAGTTACTGATCTGTACCAGCGCGATGATCCACAGGGCAAACGGGATGACACTAAAAAGAAGGATGATCAGGTGCCACGGGACGATATTGCCGAGCATGATGCCTCCCTCCGAGGCTCTGCGACGAGACTACGGGCACGGTCTCTAGCCGTCAATCTGTGCCGTGCGGTACGAACAGCGATGCGACGCCGATGCCGATCATCATCACGCCACCGGTGGCGCTGAGCTTCGCGATGCGCTTGGGGGAGCGGGCAAACCAGTCACGGGCGACGCCCGCCGCCAAGGCCCAGCTCCCATCGCCCAGCAGGCCGATCGTGACGAAGACGAACCCGAGGACCAGTAACTGCAGGGGGAGGTTTCCCGAACGGTGATCGACGAACTGCGGCAGGATCGCGATCATGAAGACGATCGCCTTGGGATTGGAGACCCCCACCAAAAAACCCTCTGCCACCGTGCGTGCATGCCCGCGTCGCGCGACTCCGGCGATGGTGTGCTCGGCAACCCTATTGCGGTGCCGTATCGCCTGAATGCCGAGATAGATCATGTAGCAGCTGCCTGCAATTTTGATCACTGTGAAAGCCACCACGGACTGCTCGATGATTGCCCCGACGCCGAACGCCACCGCGAGCGCGACCGTGAAAATGCCGATGGAGTTACCGAGCACACTGAGCAGCCCGCCCATCCGACCGAGAGCCAGCGAGCGACCGATGACGAACAGGACGCTCGGGCCGGGAATGATGACGAGCACGAATGCTGCGATGGCAAACGCGAGCAGGTTGGGGGTGGGGATCACAGGATGATGCTATTGGTCGCGAGGCCTTCTGGGCACGTATCTGGGCAGGTAGCGCCACAGGATTCCCGCTCCCAGAAGTCCGAGTACGCCCATCACGCTGCTCGCCACCGCGATCGACACGACCCCGGTGATGCCGGCCACGGCTAGCGGGGCGACCGCCCCGCCGAAGTCACCCGTGAAGCGCCAGGCGCCAAGGAACGGCGCGGGGTTGCGCTTGTCTGCCAAGTCTGCTCCGAGAGTCATCAGGATGCCGCTGCCGATGCCGTTCGCCGCCGACATAAACATCGCGACGATGATGAACCACTCCACATTGGCGGGCAGGTTGTGCGTCGTCGCCAGCACCAGATGGCCGATACCCAGACCGATCATCGACGGCAGGGCGCTCCACAGCCTGCCAAAACGGTCCATGATCTGGCCGCTCGCGTAGAACAGGCCGAAGTCAATCGCGCCGGCAATTCCGATGATCAATGCCGTGTTGGTATCCGAAATGCCGATGCTCACGGCCCACAGCGGCAGGATCACCTGCCGACTCGCGCGCACCGCACCGATCAGCGCGGCGCCAGTTCCGACTCGCATCAAGACGGCACGGCTGTTGTAAATCGTGCGAAAGAGCCCGATGGACTCCTCGGCCACGAGCTCCTGGCCCTCGCGCAGTCCGGTACTGGCCCGATTCGCAGCGAGCGTCTCTGCGGGGTCTGGCAACACCATCAAGGTGATTGCGGCACCGAGACAGCCGACCACCTGCACCCAAAACACCGATTGAGTGTGGCCAGTGAGATGAATCACGGCTGCAGCAATGAACGGGCCCGCGAAGTAGCCGAACCTGAACGTTCCGCCCAGCGTCGACAGCGCCCGTGCACGGTAGAACTGGGGCACGAAACTCGTCATGAAGGCGTGCCTCGCCAGCGCGAATACCGCCGTCGCGAGGCCGACCAAAAGGATGCCGACGCCGAGCAGCAGCGGGTTCGGCGAGAACGTCGCGGTGAGCAGCCCAATGATGGCGAGGAGTGATGCGTACACCATCGCGTTGCGCTCGCCGATGCGACTGACGACCCAGCCGCTGGGGATGTCGCCAAAGAGCTCGCCGACCATGATCATCGAAGCGATGAGTCCGGCGATCGCGAGGCTCGCACCGAGGTTGTTCGCCACGATCGGGATGATGGGCACGATGGCGCCCTCGCCGATGGAGAACAGCAGCGTGGGCAGTAGCGCCGGGAGTGCGATGGAGCGGAAGCTGAATGGTTGCCCCTGCTGACTCGTCACTCGGTCGATGTTATTCCCGGGCGCGGGCATACAGAAATCCGTGCCCGCGGCTCCGGTAGGCTGGCGTGGACATGGACGAGCTTGATTTTTCTGTAGAGATCGCCGACCTTCGCTCCACCTTCTCGGACATCCGTTCGGTCGTTGGAATCGACCGGCTTGCGGCGGAGATCGCTTCGCTGAGCGAGCAGGCGGGCGTGCCTGACCTGTGGGACGACACCGAGAAGGCGCAGCGCATCACGAGCGACCTCAGCCACCGGCAGGCCGAACTCGCCAAGATCACGAGCATCCAGTCCAGGCTCGATGACCTCGAGGTGATGGTCGAACTCGCGAACGAAGAGGCGGATGAGGCTGCCGCAGCAGAGGTACGCACCGAACTTGCCAGCATCCAGAAGCTACTGGGCGAACTCGAGGTGCAGACCCTGCTCAACGGTGAGTGGGATTCCCGTGCCGCCGTGATCACCATTCGTGCCGGTGCCGGGGGAGTGGACGCCGCTGACTTCGCCGAGATGTTACAGCGCATGTACTTGCGTTGGGCCGAGCAGCACAACTACCCGGCCAAGGTGCTCGACACGAGCTTCGCCGAAGAAGCCGGCATTAAGTCGACGACAATCGAGGTGGATGCGCCCTACGCTTTCGGTACGCTCAGTGTCGAGGCCGGCACTCATCGACTCGTGCGAATGAGTCCCTTTAACTCCGCGGGCAAGCGCCAGACTTCCTTCGCCGCGGTCGAGGTCATTCCGCTCATGGAAGACACCGATCACATTGATATTTCGGAGAACGACATACGAGTGGATGTCTTCCGCTCCAGTGGGCCGGGCGGCCAGTCGGTCAACACGACGGACTCTGCGGTGCGCATCACCCACATCCCCACCGGCATCGTCGTTTCGATGCAGAACGAGAAGAGCCAGATCCAGAACCGCGCGGCCGCCATGCGCGTGCTGCAGTCTCGATTGCTCGTCGTGCAAAAGGAGCAGGAGGCCGCGACGAAGAAGGAACTCGCCGGGGTCATCACCGCGAGTTGGGGCGACCAGATGCGCAGTTACGTGCTCGCGCCATACCAAATGGTCAAGGATCTACGCACCGAGTACGAGGTGAACAACCCCTCGAACGTCTTCGACGGCGACCTCGATGGCTTCATCAACGCGGGCATCCGCTGGCGCAAGCAAGACCACAGCTAGCACGAACGCGGCCAAGCTTGTGGCGGGCGCGTCGTGCCAGTGCTGTCCTACCGAGCTTCAGACTTCGCTCGGTGTAGAGATTATGCCGTGCTCGAAGGCGTAGGCCTGCGGGTTGTAGCCGCCCGACTGTGCGTAGGTGAACGCTCCAGGATCGTCTGCTCGCGTGGGCTGCCACGGCGCGGTTCCGCTGGTAATGAAAGTGGTCCAGTCTGCGTGCATC
>JBDTAD010000055.1:0-2409 GCA_039924815.1 Lacisediminihabitans sp. | reverse complement strand
GGGGTGCCTGGCAAACGACAGCACGACACCGATCGCAAACAGAGTCGTGACCAGGGCAGACCCTCCCGCCGAGATCAAGGGCAATGGGACACCCAGCACCGGGAGCATACCCAAGACCACCGCAATGTTCACGAAGGCCTGACCGATGATCCAGACCATGACTGCGCTGATAACGAGCCGAGCAAAAGGGTCAGAGCTGGAACGGATGATGCGTACGAAGGAGATGGCGATGACGATGAACAGCAAGAGGACCACGATGGCACCGAGAAGACCCAGCTCCTCACCGATGATCGCGAAGATGAAGTCGTTGTCTGCCTCGGGCAACCACGACCATTTGGCTTTGGAGTTGCCGAGTCCGACGCCGAATATCCCACCGGAGGCAAGCGCCCACCATCCGTGAACGGTCTGCCAGCACGTGTTCGAATAGTTATCGCTCTGCGCACAGCCGGTGAGAAAGGCATGGATGCGATCCTGACGGGAGGTCCTAGCAAATGCGAAAAACAGTCCAAGTACAGACGCTACGACCACGGGGATCGCTAGGAACCTAATTTTCACCCCGGCGAAAAAAACTGCTCCCAGCACGATAAAGCCGAGGATGATCGTGGTTCCCAAGTCGCCGCCCAGGAGTACCAGTCCCACTGCCGTACCGGCCACCGGAACGAGCGGCATCGCGACCTCACGCCAGTCGTCCAGCACGTCCCGCTTTCGTGACAGTGTCAGCGCGAGCCACAACACAAGCGCCACTTTGATGGCTTCCGACGGCTGTGCGTTAAATGATCCAAGTGAGATCCAGTTGCGGTTACCGCCCTGCTCCACTCCGACGTGGGGCACGAAAACCAGAAGTTGCAGTCCCATGGCGATGACCATCGCCAGCCCAGCCCACTTCTTCCAAAATGCGCTGGGCATTCTGGCCGCAATGAGCATGAGCGGAACACCGATGAGCGCAAAACCACCTTGGCGGGTGAATCCGCTGAAAAAGTCATCGCTCGCTTTGAAGGACTCCACCGATGACGACGACAGCACCATGACAAGCCCGAAGATCACGAGGAAGAGCGTCGCCCCGAGGAGGAGAAAATAGTTGCCAGTCTCGGCCGCAAAAATCTTCTTGACAGCAACTACGGCCGCTCGTGCCTGGGGGCGCTCTCTGCCTGACCCAGCGTTATCTGCTGGGTGCGGGCGGGAGCGCGGTGGGCTTGTCGTCATCCGACTGTTCTCCCAACAACTCGTGCACCGCAGCGGTGAATCTGTTACCCCGATCGGCATAATTGCTGAACTGGTCCATTGATGCGGCCGCCGGGGCAAGCAGTACCACGTCCCCATCCTGCGCGACCGCAGCCGACAGCCTCACGGCCATTGGCATTACGTCTTTAGTGTCGGTTGCAATGACCTCAAAGACCGGGAGTTCCGGCGCGTGTCGTGCGAAAGCCTCAAGCACGGGTTCACGGTCTCGACCAATGATCACCACTGCCCGAAGGCGTGTGATCTGGGCGGCGACAAGCGCGTCCAGATCAACACCCTTGAAAAGCCCGCCCACGATCCACACGACCGATTCGAAAGACGTCAGTGCCGCGGTCGCCGCGTGGGGGTTGGTTGCCTTCGAATCATTGAACCAACGCACACCGTTCTTCGCACCAACGAGTTCTGTGCGGTGGTGATCGAGGCGAAACTCGTGCAGCGCGTCCCGAATAACCGTCGGCACGACGCCATAGGAGCGAGCGAGAGCGGATGCTGCAAGGACGTTGGCCACCATGTGTGCTGATCCGAGACCAACACCGTGCAGCTCCTCGACCGTGGTCAACTCGAGTGCCGCACGATGCCGCTCGTCGTGGAACGCGCGATCGACTAGCACGCCGTCAACAACTCCGACGTCACTCAGACCGGGGATACCGAGAGTGAAGCCGACCGCCCTGCAGCCCTCGACCACGTCTGCCTCTTCGACCATCTCTCGGGTCGCTGCATCCTGCTCATTGAAGATGCAGGCCTCGCGGGTTGAGCGATACACGCTGGCTTTCGCTTCGCGATACGCGTCGGCTGAGCCATGCCAGTCGAGATGATCATCCGCAAGATTCAGGCACACGCTGGAGAACGGCGACAGACTGCTCGTGTAGTGGAGCTGAAAACTTGACAGTTCGACGACGAGCACGTCAAATCCTGTAGGATCGCGAATCGCATCGAGAACGGGCACTCCAACATTTCCGCACGCAATCACGCGGTGTCCGGCCGCCGCCAAAATCGCCGTCGTGAGCTGCACGGTGGTGGTCTTGCCGTTTGTGCCCGTGATGGCGATCCACTCGGCAGGCGTCCCCGTTTTATCGCGCAACCGCCACGCCAGCTCAACGTCTCCCCACAGAGGTATTCCCTGGTTCACAGTCCACGCAACGGCTGGATGACTCGGCGGGAAACCTGGAG
>JBDTAD010000054.1:0-2814 GCA_039924815.1 Lacisediminihabitans sp. | reverse complement strand
ACGACATCGTCACCGGCGTTGGCGGTAAGCAGATTCTGCTCGACGACCCGTCAGGCAACCCGGTCGAGTTGTTCGAGCCCATCCTTGCCGAAGCTCACCTCGACGAGCACTAACCCGGGGCAAATTATTCAAGCACCGCTCCGCCACCACCGTTGTGGACTGCCCCTATGGGCGAACGGCGTACGGCACAAATACCGCGCAGTATGTACGTTCTGCTCTATACTGTCGATATGACTGAGGTTGCAATTACGGATGCGCGAGGGCGGCTCGCGTCGATCATCGACGCGGCGCGGCACGAACCGGTGTATCTGACTCGTAGGAATCGTCCGGTCGCGGCGATCATCGACAGCGACCAATTGAGCCGACTGCTCGAGGACGCCGAAGAACTCGCTGACATCCGGGCAGTCGATGCCGCGTGGGAAGAAACGGAACGACTTGGGGAGACCCCTATCCCGTGGGAGGACGTGAAACGCGACCTCGGTTTGGCATGACGTATACGGTTCAGATCCTTCCCGTCGCAACGCGAGCGATCCGCAAGCTCCCGCCAGAAGCAAAACGTCGCGTGCAAGCGATAGTAGAGCTCCTTGCCGAGGATCCCCGACCACCGTCGGCGAAGAAGCTCACCGCCAGACCTGAATGGCGTGTGCGCAGCGGTGACTACCGTGTTCTCTACCGCATTGAGGATGCAGTGTTGACGATCATCATCGTCGATGCAGGTCACCGCCGCGAGATTTACCGGTGACTGCAATCGTCTCGCTACACACAAAAACGTAGACGAATATCAACCCGCTAAAAATGCGAACAGCGTCCGCAAGACGAACCTCGGGCGGGCAGTCTCAAGCGGTTCTTAGAGATTTAACTCTGGCTTATCGTTGGCTTCGTCGACGAGCGCTTTGAAACCGTTGCCAACTGTTCCGTCCTGCGCTGCTGAAAGTTCTTTGTCAGGATTCGGCACGGTCGGGACATGGTTTAGATAGGAGGCGTTAATGAACGGGTTGCCGGAACAGTTCGACATCGATCTGCTGCTTGCGTCGCGTACGGGTGATGTTACGGCTTTCGCCGAACTCTATCGTCGACACGCCCGCGCTGTTCTCCGCTACGCGTGGGGGCGTCTGGGGCGGGAAGACGAAGCGGAGGAGGTCTTGCAGGAGACCTTTCTCGTAGCGTGGGAGAAGCTTGAGCAGGTGCCGATCGTGGACGAGTCCTTGCTGCCCTACCTACTCGCTACCTGCCGCAACCACATGTCCAACCGCCTCCGAAAGCGGCGCCGGTGGAACTTGCTTGCCCTCCCCGATACTCTCGCGGCACCAACACGAAACGAAGACCTCGCCTGGATGATGGGCGAACTGAACAAGTTGAGCACGATTGATCGTCAATTGTGCCAACTGTGTCTTGGCAACGGCGTTAGCTACCGGGACGCCGCTCGGATCGTCGACAGTACCGAAACTGCGGTGGGTAAGCGTCTCCAGCGCGCCCGCACTCGATTGCGCTCGGCGCTGGGAGCAGAGGAGTAATCATGCACATCAACCACACCACCAGCATTCCTTCGGACGACGAGTTGGACGCGATTGTCGAGAGGTCAATGATCCCGATGTTGAGCCTGCTGCGACGGCCTCACCGCCGCAAGCGTTGGCTTTCGATCACCGCAAGCGTCGCGGGCATCGCCGTCATCTTCGGAGTTGGCGTCGCGGTCGGGGCAGCCGCTTTGCCGAGCGTTCCCGGCCCTGGTCCCGGCCCAGGCCCAGCGGCGATCTTCCCGGCGGAGCAACCGTATGTCGGGCCGATGCCGAACTTCACCGGGCCCTGGGCAGCAGAATTCAACTTCGCGTACCGGACGACTCAGAGCAAGCTCGCTCACCAGATTCTTGCCAAAGGGTCTATTACCCCAGCGGACTACACCACCATCAGTACCGCGTTCGAGTCATGTATGAAAAGCCACGGCTTCAACGCCACCGTGGACGGACCTGGTGGCCAGATGACGGTGACTAAAGTCCACGATAAGTCCGCACTGGACAGCGCACTAAACACCTGTGGTCATGGCTTCAATCAGGTGGCATCTCTCTACGGTCAGATCAGCCGCAACCCACAACACCTGAACGAGAACCAGATCATGGCCGCCTGCCTCGTCCGATCTAAGCTAGCTCCTGCCTCCTATACTCCCGACGACTACGCTGCAGACCTAGTCAGCCAGAAATTCCCGTTCAACATCGACTCCGGCGGCGCCCTAGCCTGCATCAGCAACCCACTCGGTGCCCACTAACGAGCCAGCGCCCAACGCGTGTCATGGCCAGCCTCACGGGAATCAAGTCCGCCGGGTGACTCAACGTCGCGCCTTGCAACAAAGTGTCAAGTGCGCGAATGGCACAAGTACTCACTGAGGAGGATTCGCAATCCTTGCTCGTCAAGGCAGCCCGCAAGCCGGACGGCCAGTAGGCGGTATTTCGCGGCCCTGTCTGAGACGGATTTGATGTCACTTTTCAACTTCGAGGGGTGCCCGCATGGGAACGGCTAACGTGTCGAGTTTTCGGCTCCGCCTGCGGCTGCTTGGGCCTCAAGAATGGCCAGTGTCTTTTCGGTCGCATCTCTGATGCGGCGCAGTGCGCCTATTGCGCTGATGCTGGCGAAGAGAACGATGAGCACGAGGAGGACGACTAGCCACGTAATATCCATGCAACAACGATGTCAGATGAGTGGCATTGAGACACTGAGCCGTCCCGGGTTGTTGTTGTGCCCAAAATGGTACCGATGCTCGATGCGGTCCGGAGGTGTCCGCAAGCCGGACGGCCAGTAGGCGGTATTTCGCGGCCCTGTCTG
>JBDTAD010000053.1:0-3216 GCA_039924815.1 Lacisediminihabitans sp. | reverse complement strand
AAGCAACGACTCTGGCCCTAAGGCAGCACGATAAACGCCAACATGGCCATCAAGGATTCCTATTAGAAGGCTCCACCTGCGAACGGCAGGCGAATCGTAAGAAGGGAACATCTTGCACGTGGTGTCGCCCCCTGAGACAATCCAATAATGATTCGTCCTCATGCCATAATCGCCCTGCTGATCGTCGGCTTGGGGATCGTGACCGTGTCTGGTTGCACGTCAGCACCGGCCCCGAACCACGAATGGTCGGACCGGATGACGGCACTGCTCAGCGACCCTAGCGGGCAGGGTGGTGCTGGCGGAGTTCTCAGCGTCGATAACGGTGCCAAAAGTGCAAATGGTGTTGTCGAGCTTGCCAGCGTTCCGAGCGGTGAGTACGACGTTCTCGCGGTGTGCACGGGCGCGGGCACGGTTCACATCGTTATTAAGACTTCGGCATCCCACGGCAAAGTGCTAAATTCTTCCGACATTGCCTGCGGCGCAACCCTGAGACTTCCCATCACGACTGCTGCACCAGGTATCGCTTTCGAGGCCGCCAGCAACGGCACTCCCGCGCAATGGCAAGCGGCGCTGGTCACCCCTGGCTGGGGACCGACACCGACAACGTATTCACGCTAACCGCGGTCCGCTGAACCCTCCGCTGAGACACGGCGTTGATGATGCGGGCGAGTCTGCGGGGTTACCGCTCGTCGACGATCACCTCACCAGCGATGGCCGTCATGACGACGCGGGTCGTAGCAAAGACCTCGGGGGATGTCGCGAGCGGGTCGTGCTCGAACGCTGTGAACGTTCCGGGTGCTCCCACCCGCAGGGCAGGGGAACTCGCCCCGATCGATGCTGCGGCGTGCGTGGTGAATCCCTCTAGGGATTGAAGGGCAGTCAAACCCTGCTCAAGGCCAATGGCACCCACTGAGTGCGGCTGACGGCGTAACTGGGCAGCTGCGATGATTTCGCGCGCATCGCTCGGGGCCACTGGCCAATCCGATCCGAGCGCGAGCGTGATCCCACGGTCGCGGATGTCGCGCGTCCGAAAACCCCGCGCCGCGCGCTCCGGGCCGAGCCGCACCGACCAGTTATCCGAGCCATCCGGCCGAACGAACCGTGTGCAGTGCGTGGGCTGCATGCTCGCCGCGATTCCCGCGGCGGCCAATTCGTCCAGCACGTCGTCCGTCGCCGTCTCGATGTGTTCGATGCGATGAGTGATGCCCGACGTGGGTAAAGACGCAAGCGTGCGCACGACGTGCTCGACGCCGCGGTCCCCGATCGCGTGGGTGCGTGTGGGAATGCCGGCGGCATGAAGGCGGGTGACTGTTTCGGTGTACTGGGCAGGATCGAGCCACAGCGACACTGTGGAGTCTCCACAGGTGTCAGGCTGGTAGAGCCACGCCGTGCCATTGTCGATCGTGCCGTCGATGAAGAGCTTCACGCCCGACACTCGCCACCGCTGGCCCGAGTGGACTTGTGCCGCGACCACCTTCTCGAAAGAGTCGGGGCCATCCTCCGGTGCGAAGATCGGCGACACGGTCAAGTCCAACGCAAGACCGCCGGGCTCAGCAGCAGCAGCGTTGAGTAGAGCCAGCGAGTCTGGACCGCCCATATCCAGCGCGTGACCGGCCGTGAATCCCGTGCGCGCCATGTTCATGAGGTTGCGCCGCAGAAGAGCGACGCGGTCAGTCAGGCTGGTCGGCGGAATGAGATACCGCACCAAATCCATGGCAGCGTGCTCGATCAGATAGCCCGTTGGCCGTCCCGATGGGTCCACCGACACAATCGAGTTAGCACCGAGTGTCTCGCTGCCTGAGATGCCCGCGCGCTCAATTGCAGTCGACGACGCGACAAGGGAGTGCGCGTCGAAGATCTGGATGATGGCAGGCGTACCAGGTGCAATGCGATCAAGGAACTGCCCGGTCGGCGCGCCGGCAAAGACATTAGGGTCGAGGCCCCACCCGAGCAGCCAGTCGCCGGTCCAGGCGTCAGGATCGCTCCGAAGGCTCCGCTCAACATCATCGAGAGTCAGACAATGACGAAGGTCTGCGCCGCGGGTGAGCTCGATCCCTCCGATCGGATGGATGTGGGAATCGATGAGCCCCGGCACGAGCGTCGCTCCGCCGAGATCGATGACTGAAGCGCTGGGGTGCTGCTCTCGCAGCTCGGCCCAGTTCCCGACTGAGGTAATGTTCCCGTGCTCAACAGCGAGCGTGTCACCTTCTGCGGAGGGCGCGAGGGTGTGCATGGTTCGAGCCCGGTAGAGGGTTGTCATGCGGGGGACACCTCGGCAAGGCTGAATGCAGGTCCGCCAGGGACGGATTCGATGAGCCGTCGGGTGTACTCCGATTTCGGGGAGCGGAAGACGTCGACCGTGGCCCCACTTTCGACGACATCGCCCTGCAGAAGCACGACAATCTGGTCGCAGAGTACTCGCACGACAGCGAGGTTGTGCGAAATAAACAGCATCGTCAGCCCCAGATCGCCGCGAAGCCGCTGGAGCAGCGTGAGAATCTCCGCCTGGGTCGAGACGTCGAGCGCAGACGTGATCTCGTCGGCGATGATGATCTCGGGTTTAGTGGCCAGCGCCCGGGCGATGGCGATGCGCTGCCGCTGTCCACCCGAGAACTCATGCGGGTAACGGTCGATGACATCCTCCGTGAGAGCGACTGCGAGCAGCGCTTCCGCGATCAGTGGACGGTGGGTTCGGACGCGGGGCCACCGAGGGTCGATCGCCTCAGCGAGGGTCTGTCCGATCGTCCGCCGCGGGTCCAAAGATGAATACGGATCCTGTGGAATGTACTGGATTCGGCGCATCACCGACCGAAGCCGGCTCGGTGAACGGGAAGTCAGGTCCGTCCCCGCGAAGTCGATGATGCCGCGCTGCGGACGATGCATGCCGACGATGGTTTTCGCCAATGTGGACTTGCCGGATCCTGACTCGCCGACGATCCCCACCGCGGAACCGCGGGCGACTTCAAGAGACACGTTGTTCAGAACTCGGCTGGCGCGCGCGCCGCTGCCGAGTTCGACATCGAGGCCGGTGACAGAGAGAAGTGGTGCGGAATCAGACATCATGCGCTCCAAGGATGGGCTCCGGCATGTCAGGGAGCGTAGGCGTCGCCTCGAGGAGGTGACGGGTGTATGGATGGTGGACTTCGCGCCGCCTCAACTGCTCGGCCGTGAGTCTTTCGACGATTTCGCCGTGCTGCATCACGAGCACGCGGTCAC
>JBDTAD010000052.1:0-2366 GCA_039924815.1 Lacisediminihabitans sp. | reverse complement strand
GAGGCCGAGTTGTTTGCGGATCTCGACTGGAATGACGATGCGACCTTGCGGGCCCAGTACTGCGGTATACCGGCCTCCTCCGGGCGTGGTGTTTTTCGTAGCGACAACGACTAATTCAGGCATATAGCTAATTTTATGCCATTTATTAAATTCGATGGCACTGTTTGATGTATTTCTCTGGGCGGGAGTGACTTCACAGCCTGGTGAAGTCCTCGCGACGAACAGTGGATGAACGGTGGAATGCTGCGCCGATCGCAGCGCCGAAACCCACCAGTGCTCCGACGATTCCGATCAGCGCAAGCCCGCTCCACGGATCATGGGAGAGGAAGCGGATCAGCAGGGCAGCCACCCAGGGTGCCATGGAGATCGTGATGGTTTGCGCGATGCCCGTGCGGCGCGTGATGCCGAGCATGACCGCCACGAGCGTCACGCCGCCGAGGACTAGCGCAAGTGGCCCAGAGAAGCTGTTCCAGAACATTCGTTCGTCGACCGGGGAGTGGAGAGCGATCCCGGTGAATGCGTAAGCTCCGGCAATAACGACGAATGCTACCCCCGCGCAGAGAACCAGGCGACGCCCGCGAATTGGGGTGCCAATGAGCACCAGAAGACCGAGCGTGGCGAGGAAGACCATGGTTGTCGTCTTTAGTCCATACCACCCGGGTCTGGTTTCCGGAAAGTAGTTCACCACCGAGAAGGCAGCGGACGCGAGGATCGCGACCGCGGTCACGGACTGTAGCCCACGTTGTCGCGGTGTCAGGGCGAGGGCGAGCGCGACCGTCCAGAGAGCGGCGAAGATCAACCCGGGGTTCACGATGGCGTTGAAGCCAACAGCCTCGGCATAGCGCCAGTTCGAATCCCGCGTGATGCTCCACGGCGACCACAACTGGATGGCGAAGTACGCCAGGGGATAGGCGACACCGGTCGCCAAAGCGATGGTCGAGATCGCGTTGCGGGCGCTCGGTTCTAGGAACATGCCGAGCCGGGTAGAGAGTCCGGATGCCGCGAGCCCGGCGAGTTCGCTGGCGCGCGGGTGGGTGCGGTGGTCTGCTTCCGCGACGTCGAGGAGAGTGCCGACCATGACATCCGCATTCTTCTCGCGCCAGACTTTCGGGTACCAGGCGAGCGCGCGACGGTAGAGGCGTTCGAGGTCGACGCTCATGCGAGGCCTCCCGCGGGCTGCGTCGAGACTCGGGCGGCGAGATTTTTTCTGGCCTTGGTTGCGTTGCTCTCGAGGCGTTCGATCTGCGCTTCGAGCGCGGTGAGCCCGGTGTCGGTGAGCTCGTAATAGCGGCGGTGCCTGCCGTCGACGATCTCTTCTCCGGCGGAGGCAACGAGCCCCTGTTCGCCCAGGCGGTCAAGCACGGCGTAGAGCGTGCCGACGCCGAGGACGACTCGTCCGTCGGAGAGTTGCTTGGCATCCGCAATGAGGCCGTAGCCGTGTTTCTTGCCGCCAGCCAGCGCTGCCAGCACCAGAAAGGTCGGTTCGCGCATCTCAGAAGTGCTCATGAACTGAAAATACTACGAGAGTCGCTATATATCAATAAAAAGGGTATGCAAATCGATGTCCTACGGTAATCGCGTGGGTTCGCGCACAACCCGGGGTGGAGTATCGCCCGCGACAGCATTCCCGTTTAGTTTTGCAGCCAATCGTTGTCTTCGTCGGGTTTCAATTCGGGGCCGTGTGTTTCACGCGTGTAGAGACGGATGCGGTTGCCATCTGGGTCTTCTACGACAATCAGTCAAGCTTGGATCGCCGTGATAATCGGCGAGTGCGCGATCTTCTGGACGTTCAGGTGGGCATCCCATTCGGCGAGTGTCGATCCGTCTGCAACCGCAACGGTCACCGGGTCAAAGTGCGCGTTGGCTGCGGCGCGTACTGGGTTAAGTCTGAGTTCGAGATGTGCGCCGAGACCGGGCACGTCCAGGATGTACGCGTAGAGCGTGCCGTCAGATTCGCGTCTATGGTCGGCGCGGGGGATGCGATTCGCATCAAATGCCCGTTGATAAAAGTCGAGCGAAACAGCCAGATCACTCACCGCGAATTTGAGGTGGTGAATGCCCTGCAGTTGCGGCGCGGCCATCAACGTGCCGCTTGTGATGGCGCAGAGATCCCAGTCAAGGGTGTTGCCCGGTTTGCCTGACAGGACGCTGGACCGATGTCGTGATCGCTCATACAGCCGCCAACCGATTGTTCCGGTGCGATATTCCGGAAGTGCAGACGTGCGCTCCACGCGGCGGTTGCATTCGCGGCGCGGAGTCATAGTCTGGAGTCATGAGCAAGCCAGTGGACATGCAGGTGCTGGCGAAGACCGTTGCAGAGTACGGATTCGCCTATTTGATCACGATCGCCGATGGCGACCGTATCC
>JBDTAD010000051.1:0-4745 GCA_039924815.1 Lacisediminihabitans sp. | reverse complement strand
ATTGTCACTGCACTTCGCACAGTCATATCGTTGATCGAAGTGAAAGTAGAGGCGTTCCAATGGTGCAATTCGTCGGTGTGAGCAATGTCGTTCGCTGGATCAAAGCGTGCGGGATCGAGAGCATCCTGGGCGAACTTGGCGGTTATGTGGAGGACGACTACCGGCACTGGCCGAACTTCGAGGCCGCGCCTCGGGTTGCGAGCCATTCCGCGGTCGGCGTGATCGAACTCATGCCCACCAGCAACGGCGAGCTCTACGGTTTTAAGTACGTCAACGGGCATCCGTCTAACCCGGCCAAGGGCTTGCAGACCGTCACCGCGTTCGGCGTTCTGGCCGACGTTGCCACCGGCTATCCGCTGCTCGTCGCGGAGATGACGGTGCTCACCGCGCTGCGCACCGCCGCGACCTCTGCCATGGCCGCAGCCCGTCTCGCGCGCAAGAATTCCACCGTCATGGCGATGATCGGCGCGGGCACCCAATCCGAATTCCAAGTGCTGGCCTTCCGTGGTGCGCTCGGCATCCAGAGCCTGCGTGTATTCGACACAGACCCTGATGCCGTGAGCAAGCTCGTGCACAACCTCGCACCCCTGGGGTTCGACGTCTATGTTGCGCGCGACGTCGCGGACGCCGTGCACACCGCCGACGTCATCACCACCTGCACGGCAGACAAGGTGAACGCCACCATCCTCAGCGATGACATGGTGGTGCCCGGAGTACACATCAATGCCATCGGTGGCGACTGCCCGGGCAAGACCGAGCTCGACGTCGAGATTCTGAAGCGAGCGGATGTCTTCGTGGAGTTCCCGGAGCAGACCCGCATCGAGGGCGAGATTCAGAAGCTCCCCGCGGACTTCCCCGTCACCGAGCTGTGGGAGGTCGTCACGGGGGCGAAGACCGGTCGCTCGAGCGACGAGCAGATCACGGTGTTCGACTCGGTTGGCTTTGCCATAGAGGACTTCTCCGTACTGCGCTATCTGCGCGACAACGTGCAGGGAACCACATTTTTCGATGACATCGACCTGATTGCTGACCCGGACAATCCGAAGGATCTCTTCGGTCTGCTCGCCGACAGCAACACTCCAGTGCCGGCGTAGATCCTCCACCTCGAAAAGCGCGCGAATGTCTACGCAAGCCCCGCGGGCCGTCGTTCTCATCAGGCCGCGGCACTTTTTTCCGAATCCGGCGACGGCGGCGGACAACACCTTCCAGTCGTCCGCCGACGACCGCGATCCGAACGCTCTGGCGGCGTCAGCTTTCGCGGAAGTGACGGCTGCGGCGGAGCGGCTCGAGGAGTTCGGCGTTACGGTGCACCTGTTCGAAGACGACTCGGCCGAGCATCCGGACAGCGTCTTTCCCAACAATTGGTTCTCGACTCACTCCGGCGGACACATCGCGATCTACCCGATGCATTCACCGAGTAGGCGAGGTGAGCGCCGCGGGGACATCATCGAACTGCTCAAGCGACGCTATCGAGTGCAGGATGTCGTGGACTATTCTGGGCTCGAATACGACGATGTGTTCCTTGAGGGCACCGGTGCGATGGTTCTCGATCACGCCAGTCGTGTGGCGTACACGGTTCGTTCCAACCGGGCGAACCCGGTTGCGCTCGAGCGTTTCTGTACCAATTTCGGCTATGAGCCCATGGTCTTCGACGCAACGGATGCATCGGGCAGACCGATTTATCACACCAATGTGCTCATGGGCATCGCGACCGATTTCGCGATGGTCGGACTCTCTACGATCGCGGATGAGCGCCGCCGCGCGGAGATTGTGGACCGCCTGTCTGCCGATGGCAGGATGGTCATCGATCTCACTCCGGCGCAGGTTTCGGACTTCGCCGGGAACGCTATTGAGTTGCGCGGTCGAGAGGGGCGCATTCTCGCCATCTCCAGCCGTGGTCTGGCGAGCCTCGATGCGGTTCAGATCGCCGCGATCGAGCAGAGCTGCACCATCGCGCCGCTGTCGGTGCCGACCATAGAACTCGCCGGCGGCTCAGTCCGCTGCATGATCGCCGGCATCCACCTCGACGCAAGGCCCACTGAGATCCGGTGAGGTCTGGCAATCTGCTCTTCCTATGACTCGGGAACAGCCGAACGCCAGACCTCACCTAATGTGGAGGCCAGACCCCAGCGGATGTGCAGGGTGATTACTGCAGCGCGGGGATGACCTCGCGCTCGAACAGCTCCATGCCGGAGCGATCGTACGCAGCCTCGGGGAAATAGTGGATGAAGTAGCCCACGCCGCGCTCCTTCATATCCTTCAGGCGCGCGATGATTTGTTCCGGTGTGCCGACCGCGAGCGCGTTCTCCCCGCGGTACTCCTCGATGAATGCCGCTGCCTTCTCCTCGCCGAGGTAAGGAAGCACGCGCGCCTGGATGGCGTCGAGACGCTTCTGTACTTCGGCATCCGTGTCCGCGATGACCACGTTGTAATTCGCGCTGCGGGTGATCTCGTTGAAGTCCCGACCAATCGCGTTCATGTGGCCGCGCAGAATCGTGCTCTTGTGGCTGAATTCGTCGGGGCTTCCGGCAAAGTTCGTGTAGTTCGCGTAGTGGGCAGCGATGCGCAGCGTGACCTTTTCGCCGCCCCCGGCGATCCAGAGCGGGATGCCGCCTGCTTGCAGCGGCTTCGGGTAGAAGAGGGCGCCATCCACTTGGTAGTGCTTGCCGTTCAGGGTTGCCGTGCCCGTTTCCCAAGCCTGCTTCATGATCTGCACGCCCTCGTCGAGCCGCTCGAGGCGTTCGCCCGCGCGGGGGAATCCGTAGCCAAAGGCGCGCCACTCGTGCTCGTACCAGCCGCCTCCGATGCCCATCTGGGCCCGGCCACCGGAGATGATGTCGACGGTCGTTGCGACCTTCGCGAGGTAGGCGGGGTTGCGGTAGCTCATGCAACTGCACATCTGGCCGAGGAGAACCCGGTTCGTCGTCGCTGCGAAGGCTGCCATGAGGCTCCAGGCCTCGTGGGTCGCCTGGTCGGAGGGCACGGGAACCGTGTGGAAGTGGTCGTAGACCCAGACTGAATCCCACGGCCCCGCATCGGCGTGCGCCGCGAGACCGCTCATTGCCTCCCAGTGCTCCGAGGGGTCGATATCGACCAGATCATGACGCCAGCCCTGGGGGATAAACATTCCGAATCGCATAGACCAACCCTAAGGTTAGGGCACGCCCTCGGCTGGATGCCATGCTGGCGCTGCTACTCTGGCACTCGATGACTGAGCTGCGACCCCGCGACCGCCCTGCCAGGGCCACCCACTTTCAACCGCACATCCAGGGTTTGAGGGCAATCGCCGTCATCCTCGTGGTGCTGTACCACTTCTGGCCCGGGCGCCTTTCCGGCGGCTATATCGGCGTTGATATCTTCTTCGTCATCTCTGGTTATTTGATCACCGGACAGCTGGCACGTGAGCTTGAGCGCACCGGGCGGATCGGCCTGCCGTCCTTCTGGGCGAAGCGCGTGCGCCGTCTGCTGCCGGCATCCATCACCGTGCTCATCTTCAGCACTCTGGCGACCCTGTTCATCCTGCCGCTGTCTGGCCTAGTGGACTCGCTTAAGGAGATTCTGGCTAGCACCTTCTACTTCGAGAACTGGTCGCTCGCGCTCGGCTCTGTTGACTATCTCGCCTCGCACGATGCGAGCATGGTGCAGCACTACTGGTCGCTCTCTCTCGAAGAGCAGTTCTATGTTTTTTGGCCGTTGTTGCTGCTTCTGGCTACCTGGCTTGGTGTGAAGTTCTTCAACCGTCGCCGCTGGCTTCCCATGATTGGCCTTGTGGTCGTGGTGAGCATTCTCTCGCTCATCGTCTCCGTGCTCTACACGCACACGAACCCGGCCGAAGCCTTCTTCGTCACCTTCACCAGGGTGTGGGAATTCGGTGCGGGTGCGCTGCTTGCACTGCTGCCGAAATGGCGACCTCGCGGAGCCTGGTGGCCCAACATCCTGGGCTATGGCGGCGTGCTCGTCATCCTGGTCACGGCATACAAGTACAACGCGCAGACCCCGTTCCCTGGGTACATGGCGGTGCTGCCGGTGCTGGGTGCTGCCGCGATTATCGCCTCGGATCGAGCAAAGAACTGGTGGGATATCGGTAGCGTGCTCGGCGGTCGCCCGCAGCGCTTCATCGGTGACATTTCGTACTCCGTCTACCTCTGGCACTGGCCCCTCATCATCATCGCGCCGTTCGTTCCCGGCTGGGGGCTCGAGGGCTGGAACCGGGTTGTACTTTTCGTGGTCTCCTTCGTTCTCGGCTGGTTGACCAAGAAGTTCATCGAGGACCCCACCCGAAACTGGAACTTTCTTACTAAGCGCAAACCTCGGGCGAGCTACGTCTTTATGGTGGCGCTCATGGCAGTGTCGAGCCTCTTCATCGTGGCCGCGTTTGCGATCAACAATCCGAAATACGAGGCTGCCGCTGCCGAGCTGCAGCAGATCAACGCGAACCCGCCGGACTGTTTCGGAGCCCTGGCTTCTGACAGCTGCAAGAATCCCGCGTTGGCTGGCAAGGTCATCCCGAGTGCCGGCTTCGGCAACGCAGACAAGCCAGGCCACGTCGAGTGCTTCGTGCAGCTCAACGACTCAGACGTCAAGGCCTGCCACTTCGGTTCGAAGAAGGCGGATGCTCCGCGGGTCGCCCTGGTCGGGGACAGCCACGCGTACCAGTACCTCAACGCCATGATTTCGCTCGCCGATAAGAACGGCTGGGCGCTCACGACCTACCTCAAGGGTGCCTGCCCGTGGAATACCACGTT
>JBDTAD010000050.1:0-2753 GCA_039924815.1 Lacisediminihabitans sp. | reverse complement strand
TACAAGCCACTGTTGACTGTCCACTGTGTATGGAAGCGCTGTCGGTGAGGAGGCTAACTACTCCGCAGCCTCTTCAGCGGCGGGTGCTTCTGCGGCCTCTTCGGTCTCTGCAACCTCGCCCAGGTCCTGTGCCTGCGGAATGACGATGTCGACCACGAGCGCATCGGGGTCAGAAATCAGCGTCGCGCCTTCTGGCAGCGGAACATCCTTGGCGAAGACGCGAGTACCGGCCTCCGCGCCCTGGATGTCGACCTCGACGCGCTCCGGGATGCTCGTGGCAGAAACCTCGAGCAGCAGGCGCTGGGTGTCCATCTCGTACACGGTACCGGCGGCGGGCTCGCCCACCAGGTGAACCGCGACGTCAACCTGAACCTTCTCGCCCTTACGAACGACGACGAGGTCGAGGTGCTCGATGATCTGGCGAACCGGGTCCTTCTGCACATCCTTCACGAGGGCCAACTGGATCTTGCCCTGGATGTCGAGCTCGAGCACCTGGTTCGCCTTACGGATGATCAGCGCGGTCTCGTGACCCGGCAGGGTAACGTGCTGCGGTTCAGTGCCGTGACCGTAGATGACGGCAGGAATCTTGCCCGCGGCGCGAATCTTGCGGGCCGCGCCCTTGCCGAACGATTCACGTGCTTCGGTCAAAAGATGGTTACTGCTTTTCTCAGCCATGATTGCTCCTTTTCGGGGCCGGGGCCCACGTGTATGTATTCAACTCGAACGCATCGGCAGTTCAACAACACTGCAGCGTGAGGAAGACGTGTACCCGAGGGATTGCTCCCGACAGGTTTGGCCACTCCACCGCGTCGATCACGGAATCACCGGATGGTGAGACCCTCGCCGAAGTTCAGTGCCCCAGCTTAGCCCAAGGTCGCGACAGCTGCATCGACGATCTTTTCGGGCGACTGAGCGATGTTGAGCGCGAAGCCCGGCTCTCCAGCCTGAAGCGGCTCGAGAGTCTCGAGTTGAGAGTCGAGCAATGCTGGCGGCATGAAGTGGCCGTGGCGGTGTTCCGTGCGGGACTGAAGAACCTCGCGCGACCCCACCAGGTGCACAAAGACGGCGCGAGGCTCCTGCTTGAGGATGGCGTCGCGATACACCTTCCTGAGCGCGGAGCAGGCGATAACGAGGCCAGTACTCTCGGCATCCGTCAGCGCGGAGCCAACTTTGGCCAGCCAGGGCCAGCGGTCGTCGTCGTTCAGCGGATGTCCGGCTGCCATCTTGTCGACGTTGGCCTGCGGGTGCAGGTCGTCGGCATCGATATACGGCACCCCGAGCCGCTCGGAGAGCATCTCGCCCACGGTGCTTTTGCCGGAGCCGGAGACTCCCATGACGACGATCAGTGGCTTCGACGGGTTCGACATGTCTACAGGTTACCGGCCCGTTATTTCACCTGACCGCTGGCCCGAAGTGCTGCCCAGCCGGGGCCATCGGGGAAGGTCCACTTCTCGATCGATTCCTGGCGGATCTCCGCGCTGTTGCCCGGATCAACCGGAGCCGCATAGTTTCCATTGACCAGCAGCGCCGGGGAAACGAAGTGCTCGTGCAGGTGCGCGATGTACTCGATCATTCGGCCATCGCGGCTGTTCTTCTTCCAGCCTGACACGACCGCATAGTCAAAGAAGGACAAGTGCTGCACGAGTTCGCAGAGGCCAGCGCCTCCCGTATGTGGGCAGACCGGGATGTCGAACTTCGAGGCCAACAAGAGGTTCGCGATGTTCTCGTTCGGGCCGGCAACTCTGGTGGAGTCGATCTGCATCACGTCGATGGCACCCGCCTGCAGCAGCTGCTTGAAGACGATGCGGTTCTGCACGGCTTCGCCGGTGACCACTCGGGTCGGGGAGATGGCCTTGCGGATGCGCGCGTGGCCGAGGATGTCATCCGGACTCGTCGGCTCCTCAACCCAGTACAGGTCGAATTCCTTGAGCGCGTTAATCCACTCAATCGCCTCATCGATCTCCCAGCGCTGGTTGGCATCGATGGCGAGCGGATAGTCGGGGCCGACGGCTTCGCGAGCGAGGCGCAGGCGTCGCTTGTCGTCGTCGAGGTTGCCTGCGACCTTCATCTTGATCATGTGGAACTTGAGTTCTAGTGCCTCGCGGATGAGCCGCAGCATCTTCTCGTCGCTGTAGCCGAGCCACCCTGGCCCGGTCGTATACGCGGGGAAACCGTTGGCTTCAAGCTCAGCTATGCGCTCGGCCTTGCCCACCTGCCCCTTACGCAGGATCTCGAGCGCGTCATCCCTCGAGAGCGCGTCGGTGATGTGGCCGAAGTCGACCACATCAACGAGTTCCTCGGGCGTCATCGAAGCCAGCAGCTTCCAGAGTGGCAGGCCCGCACGCTTCGCCTTGATATCCCACAGGGCGTTGAGCACGGCGCCGGCCGCCATGTGGCTGACGCCCTTTTCTGGCCCAATCCAACGGACCTGCGAGTCGTGCACGAGGAGGCGCGAGACCTCACCCAGATGATCAAGCATGTCTTCGACAGGCTCGTCTGGCAGGAGTTTCGCGACTGCCTCGATCGTGTAACAGAGCACGTCGTTACCGCGACCACCCGTAAACACGAAGCCGTGGCCCTTCGGCCAGGACGGATCATCGACGGTAATGGTGAGGTATGCCGCCGAGTGGTCCGGATCGAGGTTGACCGCGTCGGAGCCGTCGAGTTCAAGCGACGTGGGGAAACGCACGTCCTGAACGAGTAGGGAGGAAATTTTAGGCATTTTTACTGTCCATTCGATGATCGTGGCGACG
>JBDTAD010000049.1:0-5244 GCA_039924815.1 Lacisediminihabitans sp. | reverse complement strand
TTCGCCGCGCGCTCGA
Source organism: Lacisediminihabitans sp. (assembly GCA_039924815.1). Classification (GTDB taxonomy): domain Bacteria; phylum Actinomycetota; class Actinomycetes; order Actinomycetales; family Microbacteriaceae; genus Parafrigoribacterium_A. The sequence continues at coordinate 5,228 of JBDTAD010000049.1, read as the reverse complement.
TGACGTCGACGGGGATGCCCTCGTCGTCGGACACTCCTACGGTGGCACGGTCATCGCAGAGGGGGCCGACCATCCGTCTGCCCGACACCTGCTCTACATCAGCTCTTACCTCCCCGAGGTTGGCCTGTCGCAGGCCGCGATCATGAGCGACGAAGCAAACCCCGTCGCCGTTGCGCCGGGCGACGACGGCACGCTCTCCGTCGCCGGATTCGACCAGCAGAGTTTCGCTGCTCGGTTTCTGCAAGATGCTCCTGATGCGACGCTGCAAGCCCAGGCGTGGGAGCGCGTCACCGCTCAGTCGGTGAACGCATTCATCACGCCGACGACTCAGGCCACATGGCAGGGCAAGCCCTCGACCTACCTCGTCTGCGCCGAGGACCAGAGCACGTCAGTGACGCTGCAGCGGGCTCACGCAGCCCGCGCCACCCGCAGTGTTGACCTACCGACCGGCCACCATCCGTTCCTCTCCCGCCCCGAGCTGGTCGCGAGCGAGGTCGTGCACATTCTCCGCTCGTTCGGCGTCCCATCTTGAAGACAACCCGCTAGACCGTGAAGCCCACAAATGCAACCCATGTTGAGGCGAATAATCCGAACGTAAGCTCGCCCACACATAACCAGTTGCTCAGGAAGGAACGACCGTGTCTGAAACGAACGCACAAGGACAGTCTCCGCTGAATGAAGGAACGGATCGCGAACACGAAGCGCCGGAAGCGCCCACCATCGACGTGGATCCGGACCTCAACCCGGCTCGTCCACCGCAAGAAGCCGAAGACGACCAAGATGCCACGCAGCAGGACCACGACCCGATGTCGGACGACGACACCGCGTCTGGTGGCGCACCAGAAGAGTGAGTGCGAGACGCGCGTCGAGAGACGCGCGTCCGCGCGAACCTGGGACCGCTAGTTAGTTCGCCTTCGACCGCAACAGCGTGAAGGAATGGTCGCTGAGTTTCGTGGTGAAGTAGAGCAGCTCGCTGTCGGCGCCTGGTCAGTCGAACGGGCCTTCGGCACCATGAGCCGTTAGTTCTTGATGTCGCCTCGCCAAGCGCCAGACTCCGTGTGGCGCTTCTCGATCAACTCTTTGAAGTTGTCCAGGTCCTTCTTCACAGCGGGCTGACCGGCTCCAACGAGTGAGCCAACCTTCTCAAGGACGCCTTCAGGCTCCCAGTCGATCTGCACGGTGACACGCGTGAGGTCGTCGCTGAGTTTGTGGAACGTCACGACGCCCCCGTGGTTGGTGTCGCCGCCGACGCTCTTCCACGCCACCCGCTCATCCGGATGCTGCTCCGTGATCTCCGCATCGAACTCGCGCGACGCTCCACCGACGTTCACCTTCCAGTGAGTGTGCGTGTCGTCACTCTGCGTGATCGACTCGACTTCATCGAGGAAGTCGGGGAAGTTCTCAAATTGAGTCCACTGGTTGTAGGCGACGGACACGGGAACTGCGACATCGATGGTCTCAATAATCTGCGTCATGGGAGTGCTCCTTGCTCTCGGCTTGTGGCGCCCTTGGTGTTTGGCGCTCGAAAATTCTCGCCGCACGAAAGCCGGGCCGTTAGGGGTTGTCTTCACAGGAACAATCGCTTATGCGCTCGGTGAAGAACAGCCGCCCTAGCCATTTAAACGAAAACGGGATCCCGCATCACACAGATGCAGGATCCCGCCGTTCGTTGCCCTCAGTGCTTGAACGCGTCTTTCACTTTCTCGCCGGCCTGCTTGATGTCGGACTTCACTTGGTCGCCCTTGCCTTCGGCTTCGAGCTGTTCGTTATCGGTGGCCTTGCCAACCGCTTCCTTGCCCTTGCCGACAGCGTCTTCCGCTGCATTCTGGATTTTGTCTGAGCCGCTCATTGCTCCTCCTCGAGGATTCGATGGTTGCTAATTCGACAACGCTAGATCGGATGTGACGAGTCCGACTAGCGGTTGACAACGCCTGCAACAAGTTGTAACTCCGCCAGGCTCAGCGCAACGTCACAGCCGTCCACGACACGGGAGGCAGCACGATCCGAAGCTGTCCATCCTCGATGCGCGCCGTCTCGTTCGGGATCATCTTTACCCGCTCCGGATCTGCCAGCGTGTTCGCCGCGTGCATGTCTTCGTCGTGCAGACTGTCCGCGCTGCCAACCGCAACGTCACCGAGGTGGGTCGTATCGATCACGAGCTCAACCGACTCATCCATGCTGCGATTGACGAGGAACACCGCGGTGTCACCGGTCTCCTCATCGTGCGTGGCGACGGCATCGACCACGCCCACCGCTCCATGACGCGCTGACTCGTAGGTGGGGCAATCGAGTTTGAGTTCGAGAGTCACACCACGTGCCAGGCGCGAGGTGAGTGCAAACGGGAAGAACGTGGTCTGCTTCCAGGTCGGTCCGCCGGGCTCGGTCATGATCGGTGCGATCACGTTGACCAGCTGGGCGAGACTCGCCGCGGTCACGCGATCCGCGTGCCGGATGAGCGAAATCAGGAGGTTGCCAAACACGACGGCGTCGACGACCGAATACACGTCTTCAAGGAGTCGAGGTGCCACCGGCCACACCTGCGCGTCGGTGATCTTGTCGACCTCGTTATAGCGCGACTGGTACCAGACGTTCCATTCGTCAAACGAGATGTTCATCGTCTTGGTACTTCCGCGCACGGCCTTCACTTGGTCGGCCGCGGCGACAACGGAGTCGATGAAGCTATCCATGTTGACGGCGGATGCCAGAAAGCTACCGTAGTCGCCCTCAAGCGGCTCGTAGTATGCGTGGCACGAGATGTAGTCGACCTCGTCGTACGTCTCTTCGAGCACGATGCGCTCCCAGGTGCCGAACAGCGGCATCTGCGCGCCAGAACTGCCGCACACCACAAGTTCGAGATCAGGGTCGACCTGCCGCATCGCGCGGGCCGTCTTCATGGCGAGCCGCCCGTACTCCCGTGGAGTCGAGTGGCCCAATTGCCACGGTCCGTCCATCTCATTGCCGAGACACCACATCCGGATGTTGTATGGCTCGACCGCTCCGTTGGCAACTCGACGATCCGACAGCTCGGTTCCGCGCCCTAGGTTCGCGTATTCGAGCACGTCGAGCGCGTCTTGGATACCGCGCGTGCCCAGGTTGACGGCGTACATAAGCTCCGCCTCGACCTTGCCCAGCCACTTCGAGAACTCGTCGAGCCCGATCTCGTTGGTTTCGACTGAGTGCCACGCAAGGTCGAGACGTCGCGGTCTTTGGGTGCGTTCTCCCACACCGTCTTCCCACCGGTAGCCCGAGACGAAGTTGCCGCCGGGATAGCGAATGGTCGACACACCCAGTTCTTTCACCAGGGCGATAACGTCACGGCGGAATCCGTCCTCATCCGCTTCAGGATGAGACGGCTCATAGATGCCGTCGTAGACGCACCGTCCGAGGTGTTCAACAAAAGAGCCGAAGAGACGGCGATTAATAGGACCCACGACAAAGTGCGGATCAATGGTGAGATGTGCGGATATCAAGGCTTCCTCATTGGCTGGTCGGTAATGACAATACGGGCGAGCTACTTCAGACTTCCAATCGCCAGCCCTCCTTGCCAGTAGCGCTGGAGCGAGAGGAACGCGATGATCAGCGGGATGACCGAAATCAGAGACCCGAGGATTATTATGCTCCACAGACTCTCGCCGCCGGCCGCGCCGTACGTCGATGCCGTGGACTGCCACAGGCCAATTCCGACGGTCACCGGGAAGAGGCGGTTGTCTGACAGCATCGCCAGCGGCAGGAAGTAGTTGTTCCACGACGACACGACTGACAGCAACAGCACCGTGACGATGACCGGGCGCATGAGCGGCAAGGCAATCTGCACGAACGTTCTGAACTCCCCCGCGCCATCGACGCGTGCTGCATCCATCAGTTCATCTGGCACAGCGTCTCGGGCGTAAACGTTCATCAGGTAGACCCCGAACGGGTTGAGCAGGGTCGGCAGGATCACGGCCCAGATCGTATTCGTGAGTCCGGCCTGCGAGAACAGGATGAACGTGGGGATGACGAGCGCGGTCGTCGGAACCATGACGGCGCCGAGCAGAATCGCAAACCCGGCACGGCGTCCGGCGAAGCGGAACTTCGCGAAACCGTAGCCAGCTAGCACCGCAAGAACCGTGGCACCAACCCCGCCGGCAAAGGCATAGAGGGCCGAGTTCAGCATCCATCGCGTGAAGATGCCGCCACCGTAGCTGAACAGTTGCGTCAGGTTTCCGATGTAGTCGATATTGGGTGCGAACCACAGCGCGTTGCCACCGCCGAAGAGCCCGGCAGAGCTCTTCGAACTGTTCACGATGACCCACCAGAAGGGAACCATGAAGTAGACGACGAGCAGTCCGAGGATGACCTGCAGCCCAATGTGCCGCGGAACGCGACGTACCTTCTTGGGAAATGTGGTGCTCATGAGAAGAAGCTCCCTCGCTTGCGAGTCGCGAACAAGAAGATGTACACGCAGAGGAATACGACCGCGCCGAGCGCAAAGGAGATCGCCGAGCCGTAGTTGTAGTTGGCCAGAGAGAATGCCTGTTGATAGGCGTACATGTTCGGAGTGAAGTCATTCGGGATCGACCCGGCCGCGAGACTTTGCAAAATCTTCGGTTCATTGAAGAACTGCAAGGTTCCGATGAGGGCAAACACCAGGATCAGCACAAGAGCGGGCGCCACCAGAGGGATCTTGATGCGCAGAGTGATCTGCCATTGAGACGCACCATCGATGCGGGCGGCTTCGTACAGCGTCGGATCAATGCCCTGCAGTGCGGCAAACAGAATGATCATGTAGTACCCGACCCACTGCCAGGTCACCACGTTGAGCAGCCCGTAGAAGATCAGACTTCGCCCGAGGAAGTCCGGTCCGGCCGCCCCGAAGGCGCCAAAAATGTCGGCAATGGGGCCGAAGTTCTTGCTGTAGAGGAAGCCCCACATGAGCGCGCCAATGACACCGGGAATGGCGTACGGCATAAAAATCATCAGGCGCGAGAACCGCGCGAACTTCGTCATCACGGTGTCGAGCACGAGCGCGATGGCGAGCGAGATCGCCATCTGAATCGGGATCAGTACCAGCGAAAAGCGGATGACGAACGATATGCCGTCGAGGAACGACGGGTCGGTAAATGCCTTGACGTAGTTGCCGAAGAGAACGAAATTGGTCCCGCCGATCAGCTGCTTCTGAAACAAGCTGAGGTAAAGGGCGAAGCCGAGCGGGAGTACGAGTAGTGCGAGAAAGACGATCCCGAAGGGAC
>JBDTAD010000048.1:0-5343 GCA_039924815.1 Lacisediminihabitans sp. | reverse complement strand
CCTCGTGGTACACCCCGATGTCGCGGCTCAGGTTGCCCAGTGGCCGTTCACTGTGCAGGTAGCGATACGGACCGGCCGGATTCTCGGCGATCGCGTATCCGACGCGCGCGTACGAGTAGTCCGCAGTTTCGGCGTGCACGAACATCACCCAAGCACCATCAGGGCGCTGGAGCACCTTGGCTCGTTCGATCACACGATCAGAAGCGAGATCCCCATCGGCCACGGTGGTGAGCGCGTTGCCAGCAAACTGCCACGAGACGAGATCGGGCGAGGTGTAGCAGGCTATGGCAGTGAAGGTGCCTCCGGCTGTCTTGTCTTCTCCCCACGCGTACCAGAGGTCGCCGACGCGCTGGATCCCGATTCCGTGCAGTTGCGCGACCCGGCCGCGGTCGTCACGGAATACGGTTCCAGGCCGGATGGCCGCAGCTTCATTCATGTGGTCTCCAGGATTGTGGCTCGCGCAGCCGTGCGATGGCACAGCCCGCCATCGCGTCGCTCATGGCGGCGATGACGTCGAACTGCGAAATCCGATCCTAGTTCAGACCGCACTGACCAGCCCAGTCACGCACGAGGTTGTGCCATCGTTCGACCGGTGAGGATGCGATACCGACCACTGCCGGTCGCGCGCCATTGCCAGCGCCGCCGTCCCTCCGCTCTCCCACTGGCCGCGAGCTGCACGAGTTCTCCGCGATCATCGATGAGGCGGAAGTCGATGGAGTCCAGGCAGTTCGACGACCACGACGCCCGGACTCTCTACCCGGAGCTCCGCGATCCCCGAGATCGCTCCGAGGTTGCCATCGATCTGAAAGACGTTCCCTCCCGGCCAGTCCTCGTGGGGATGCACGTCGAGGAGCGAGCTAGAACTGAGGTCTCCGAACAGTCGGGACAGCGACAGCTCCGCCAGTTCCGTCTCGCCGAGTCTCGCCGCAAGGCACAGCACCCACGCCTGGCTCCACCCGGTGTACCCACTGCCGTGAGCAAGTCGCGAGTGCAGGGCCGTCCGCACTCCTTCGAAACCGGCAGGGTCGGTAGTGGCCGTGATCCTGTCCCCCGGATAAGCGCCGTAGTGCGACCGCTGCAGCGACCTCGGCCGCGAACGCATCCGCCAGCTCGAGCGCACCCGCGAGCTGAAGGTAGCGGGAAAGAGTTTGGTGGGCGAGCTCCTGATCGATGGTCGCCCCAGCCGTCACACTTGCGACTTTGCCGTTGTGGGCGAAGCGATGCTCGGGAGAGCTCGAGGGGCTCACTACCAACATGCCATCGGGATCCTCGACCAGCTGGTCGAGGATGAACTCCGCGGCGGCGCGGATCGCAGGCGCCGCGACTTGTCGAGCGAACTGGTCCGACCATTCGAAGTCGAGTCTGTCGCCCAGGTGCGCGCACAGCCACGGCAGGGCCATGCTCCAATTCGACCAGAGCGGTTCGCCTTTAACCGGGGCGCTGAATCGCCAGATGTCCGTGTTGTGGTGCACCACTGCACCACGAGCCGCGTAACGGAGGCGGGCCGTCTGTCGGCCAGAATCTGCCGGACCCGCCACAAGGTTGTGGAAAGGACTCACCAGTTCTCCGAGGTCGACCACCTCCGCTCCCCAGTAGTTCATCTGCAGGTTGATGTTGGTGGTGTAGTTCGAACTCCAGCTGGGTCGCACGTCGACGTTCCAGATGCCTTGCAGATTGGCCGCCTGAGTGCCCGGGCGCGACAACGAGATGAGCAGATAGCGCCCCAGGTCGAAGTAGCGCTGAGCCGCGATGGCCGAGTCGGCTCCTGACGGTGTCAGATCGAGCCTCACACGGTCGAACAGCTCTCGATAGTCCGCGCGATGCCGATCGATCAACTCTCGTGACGGGGCGCTCACGACGGACTCGACGCGCGCGCCGGATCGCCTCAGACCCAGGCGAGGCGGCCGACCGGCTGGTAGGACTGGGTCCACTGATCTGGCTGAATGCGTCGCACCATCTCGTCTGCGAGGTCGTGGTCATTGCATGCAATCGCCCGCCGCAGTTCGGCGATGAGCTTCGGATCGTCCGCCCCTTCCTCGCTGGTGGGGCCGCCAGACCAGACCGTGTCGACGTTGAGGTCAAAAGTCTCGATGCCTCGGCCTCCATAGAACGTCGCGCCGAGCGAACCGTTTCCGAGGAGGAACGCATCCGTGAACTGCGCGGCCGGCTCGTGACCGATCAGCATGGCCGGGTCTGATCCCACGCCGTCAGTCTTGGTCATTCAACGCCCATCGGATTCGAGGAATCACAAGGCTATCTCTACGCTCGGGTGATTTTGTGATGAGAACTTTCGCATCAATGGAAATGCTGCCGAGCGGGGCGGGAGAAGGCGTCCGGGGTCATTCTGGGCCAAGCCCCGCGGGAACTAGAGTGTGTGAGACCACAAACCGAAACGGAGCAGGCGGCGTACGCCAACCTGCGAGAGGATCCCTTTGGCCTTCTTCGATCTGCCCCTCGAACAGCTCCGCGATCATCTGTCGCAGGTGCGGCGCCCAGACGACCTCGAAGCGTTCTGGGCCACGACGCTCGCCGAGGCCGACGCCCATCCGCTTGATGTGCGGCTGACACCGGTCGACACCGGCTTTGTGCTCGTCGACACCTTTGATGTCGAGTTCAGCGGTTTCGGTGGGGACCGTATCCGGAGCTGGCTGAAGCTGCCGCACGGTGCCCGCGCCGGCGAGCTGCCGGCCGTCGTGGAGTACGTCGGATACAACGGCGGCCGCGGGCTGGCCTCCGAGCCGTCCGCGTGGGCGCAGGCCGGCTTCGCGCACCTGATCATGGACAACCGCGGCCAGGGCTCAGGATGGTCTATCGGCCACACCCCGGATGTGCTGCACGGCGTCGCCGACCCCGCCCATGCCGGATTCATGACCCGCGGCATCCGTGACCGCGACACCTACTTCTACCGCCGCATCTATACGGATGCGGTCCGCGCGATAGCCGCCGCCCGCAGCCTCGAGCAGGTGGACCCGTCCAAGGTTTTCGCCATGGGCAACAGCCAGGGCGGTGGTATCTGCCTCGCCGTCGCGGCGCTCGTGGACGACCTCGTCGGCGTCATGGCCAACGTACCCTTCCTCTGCCACTTCGAGCGGGCGGTCACGATCACCGACAGCGATCCGTTCGCCGAGATCGCGCGCTACCTGGCAGTGCACCGCGACGCGGTCGACATTGTGTTTGAGACGCTGTCGAACTTCGACGGAGTGAACCTCGTCCCCCGGGCGACCGCTCCGGCGCTCTTCTCCGTCGCGCTGATGGACCCGATCGTCCCGCCGTCCACCGTGTTCGCGGCATACAACGCGTACGCGGGCGAGAAGGAGATCACTGTCTACCCGTTCAATGGGCATGAGGGCGGCGCTAGCTTGCAAGAGGAGCGCAAGTTGCGCTGGGCCCTCGAGCGGCTGCGGACCCACGCGATGGCGGGCTAAGGTCGGCCGTCCTCTTCGTCACCGTCGTCGACCGCATCCGATGGTGGGAAGCACCGCAGACAATCATCTCCACGTCGATGGACGAACTCCCTTCCCTGCTTTCTTCAATGGGATAGAAGACAGGCCCGCAAGCGCGACCACCCGCGGGTCGCATTTGACGACGCCTCCAGAGTCGCATTTGGAGCTGGTTTTCGCCTTCTGAGGGCGCCAGTAGGGGAACCATGAGTGGGAAAGCTATGACACTTGGGAGATGACGATTAACACGCCGTTGAGTTACGGCGATAGACGACCAGCTGTTCGTCCTCGTAGAAAGTGAATATTTGACCATCGACGAGGTATACCTGTGCCTCGTCGGCTCGCGCGCTCAGAACAACCGACCGAATGAAGCTTCCCCGGGCTTCTACCCAGTCTCCTTCAAAGAGCCCGAATGGTTCTTTAATTTCGAGCCGTCTTCCAGCAAGAGGGCCGAACTCAGATCCAGCATCCTCGGTCGCAGTTCTCATATCTTCAGCTTGCGATTTCTTGGCGGCTAATTGAACAGGAGGCTCCCTCGCGAACGGTGCCGCGGTGCTCGTGGCGCACACTCCGCACGCGTAGGTTGTCGTCGCAACGCGCAGCGCGAAGCGTGTCACATGGGAACCATTGGTGCAACGTCTGTGCTCCGTGTCGGCGGTATGTTCCCCGCACAGAACGCGTCAAGCGATCCGATAGCAGTCCCGGATAGTGCTCAGCCGGTCGGCCGCGTGAAGAGGTTGACGAGGTTGCCGTCGGGGTCGCGGAACAAGGTTGATCGGTTTACCCAGGGCATTGTTGTCGGCTCGAGCACGATGTCCCGGAGTGTGTCCCGGAGTCGAGCGAACACTGGTGCTGGCCGTACGGCGATTGTGCCCGTATTCAAGTGTCGGTTGGACGCTGGAGATCAGGATCAACGCTGTGCGGGCTTGACGTTGCCAGCCTGGCTACCGCGGTTGTCCGCGAAATCGCAGCCAGGACGGCCGCGACTATCTCTATCTATATTGCTGCCGCCCTGCTGAATGAACGGACGTGAAGGAATACACTGCCGCACTAAAGGTTCCCAAGCGGGCACCCATCAAAGTCGCAAACCACCCCCAAATCCGCCTCGGACGGCTCGGTGATATGGCACCCAATCACCGCTCCTTGGGTTCTTGTGGTGGTCGCCGACGGAACGGGTAGCGCCCTCAAATCCGTCGCGCAGACCTCGGCGGTCAGCCGCTCAGTGATGGTTATTTGTGGCGCGGCGCGGCGAGCCGTCGCGTGGCTTCGACGACGAACCTGCGGCGGCGCGCACGTTCGTTCTCGTCGTCGGGCGCGGAGCCAGTGATCATTTCAGCCAGTTGGGGAACGGTCTGCCACCAGGCCGCAAGGGCAATGAGAGCAAAAACGAGGTGCGAAGGATCAAGTGTCGGGTCGAGAAGGCCTTCACGCTGCGCATCAGCGAAGCGCTTCACTTTTCCCCGATAGTGGGAGGTGCGGGTGACGGCGTCTGCTGGCGGGCCCTCCTGTAGCCCTTCCCATTGCAACAATCGACCGAGTTCGGGATGCGCTGCGTGATAGTCGAAGGTTGCCCCGGCAAACTCCCCGATGTCTTGCAATCCGGTCGCCGAAAGTGCGACCGAAGCGGCGAGGCGTTCGAGTTCGGTCGACAGCACGATCTCCCACAGCATCTTCTTGTCACCGTAGTAGCTGTAAAGACGCTCCTTGTTCACACCCGCTCGTGCCGCGATCGCCGCGACCGTCGTGCCATCGAATCCATGCGCTGCGAACTCGACCAGCGCCGCATCGCGCAGTTTGCGGCGTGTGCCCTCTGTGTCCCAAACCACAGCCAATGTTACCAACGCTGCAGTTGGAGAACTGGCACCGGAGGGAGTAAAGTACCAACTGCATCGTTGGAGTTGGA
>JBDTAD010000047.1:0-2079 GCA_039924815.1 Lacisediminihabitans sp. | reverse complement strand
ACCGACGCCCAAGACCGAGGATGAGAAGCTCGAGGAAGACACTCCAGAACGCAGCCTCTACGACACCGGCCTCACCGCAGAAGAAGGCCTCTGGAACCGATCAGGATGGGCAGGACGAAGCTGACACGCCCGACCCCATCCACACGTTTTGGCCTATAACCCGAAAAGCCCCGTAATCACTGGGATCTACGGGGCATTCGCTTGGCGGAACCGGTGGGATTTGAACCCACGGTGGGCTCTCACCCACACAACTTTTCGAGAGTTGCACCTTCGGCCGCTCGGACACGGTTCCGGGGACGATCTTAGTACACAGCCGCACAGGGTTCATCTCGTCTAGCCGCCCGCGACATCCGCCCGTTCTCTTCATAACTCAGGCAGAACGGGGCAATCTCCGTGAGAGGTGCGGATGCGCGGGGTGCTCGGCGCATTTTGCCTGAGTTGCGCACACGACCGGCACCCAAGAACGCTGGCTAGAGTCGTCGGGTGGAATGGTGGATCGCGGGGCTTGCGGCACTCGTGGTGCTGGCGGCGACCGGGCTGGTTGCGCGGGCGCTGGTGCTGCGTCGGCGGCGTGCCGCGGTAATCCGGCTCACCTCGGACATCCCGGTCAACGCGAAGTGGTGGCACGAGCAGGAGCGCAAGAGCGGCGAGCTGCTCTATGTTGCCATCGGTGACTCCGCGGCGCAGGGTATCGGCGCGAGCGAGCCTGGCCGCAGCTACGTCGGGATGCTCGCCGCCCATCTGCGACAGCGCACCGGACGTACGGTGCGGGTGGTAAACCTCAGCCAGTCCGGGGCACGACTGCGCCAGATCCTGGAACTCAAGCTGCCCAAGCTGCGCCACCTCACGCCTGATGTGCTCACCGTATCCATCGGTGCCAACGACATTGCTGCCTTCGAGCCGGTGCGCTTCGAGAAAGAACTGCGCGAGTTGTACTCTTCGTTGCCGCCCCACGCCATCGTCGCTGACCTGCCCGCCTTCTACTTCGGCGCCGCCGAGCGCCGGGTGCGGGAGGCCAACGCGATCGTGCACAGGGTCGCCGAAGAACGTGGGCTCGACGTGGCTCCGCTGTACGCGATGACCAAACGGCAGGGCGGCGCGCGGTACGGGCTGAACCAGGTCGCGGCAGACTTCTTTCACCCGAACGATCGCGGATACCGGGTGTGGGCATCCGCGTTCCTGCCCCTCCTCGACACGCGCGTTCCGGCCACACCCTCCACCGCAGCGGAGCAGTGACAGAGGCCTCGCTTAAGCTGGCCGTATGCCCAAAGTTCAGTCCAATTTCCGCTGCACAGAATGCGGATGGACGACCCTCAAGTGGGCCGGTCGCTGCGGTGAATGCCAGGCTTGGGGCACCGTGGTGGAGGCGGGCGAGCAGACCGGCATCCTGCGCTCGGTGAAGGCCGTACACATCAGCGACACAAGGCTGGCGCGGCCCATCACCGAAATCGAATCCGACTCCGTCGCGCACTGGCCAAGCGGCATCGCGGAGTTCGACCGGGTGCTCGGTGGAGGCATCGTGCCCGGGGCCACGATCCTCCTCAGCGGTGAGCCAGGAGTCGGCAAGTCGACCCTTCTCCTCGAGGTCGCCTCGCGCGCCGCAGCCACGGGCGCGCGCGTGCTCTACGTCACCGCCGAGGAGTCGGCCAGCCAGGTGCGACTGCGCGCCCAACGCACCGGTGCGTTGCAACCCACGCTTTATCTCGCCGCCGAAGTCGACCTCGCCACGATTCTCGGCCAGATCGATCAGGTTGACCCGCAACTCGTCATCGTCGACTCCGTTCAGACAGTGTCTAGCTCGCTTACCGACGGACTTGCGGGCGGACCAGCGCAGGTGCGGGAGGTCGCATCCACGCTCATCCGCGTCTCCAAAACCCGAAACCTGCCGGTACTGCTTGTCGGGCACGTCACCAAAGACGGCACTATCGCCGGCCCGCGCGTGCTCGAACACCTCGTGGATGTCGTGCTGCAGTTCGAGGGCGACCGGCAGACCGCACTGCGCTTCGTCCGTTCGCACAAAAACCGCTTCGGACCGACGGATGAGGTCGGCTGCTTCGAGATGACCGGCGACGGCATCGC
>JBDTAD010000046.1:0-4362 GCA_039924815.1 Lacisediminihabitans sp. | reverse complement strand
GACTGCTCTCGAGGGCGGTGGGGCGGTCTTCTCGGTGGGCTCGATCTCTTATACAGCTGCTCTGTCGCACAATCGCTACGACAACAACATCGCACGTCTGACCGGAAACGTACTTAGGCGGTTCCTTAAGCCTGAGGCGCTACTCGTAGCTCCGGAGGATGCCGCGTCAGAGGTCCAGAAAGAGTAGGCCATTGTGCGCAGCCACGGATATTGCGCCAGCGCGTGAGCGCTGATCCATCTTCTGAAGGATGCGCTCGACGTGGGTGCTGACGGTTCTGACGGAGATCGAGCGAGCTTGCGCGATCTGTTGGTTCGAGTTTCCGAGCGCGATGCCTTGCAGAATGTCGATCTCCCGCGGCGAGAGACCGAACAGCGCTGGCGCCGCACGTTCCTCGACTCTGACGGTCTGAGGAGAGTTTGAAAGCGGCACGGATATTTTCTGCAATTCGATTGCGACCCATCCATCCGGAGACGGCCACAACCCGCGCGCAGTGGAGAAAGGCAGTCCGCGAAATCGTCGAATGAGATCTAAGAAGCTGGGCTGATCCAAAGATCTCGGAGGAGCATGTTGATCTTCGGAGTGAACGACTCCCAAAAGATCGATCACGGCGGCGCGAAGTCCAACTGGCGACTCGCGCCGAGGAAGTGGAGACAACACGCCACCACACAGCCGCGCGATCACTGGTGCGAGCGCACCGATGAGGTCGGCCGCATCATCGTCGAAAGTATTACGCGACTGCGCGGACAAATGCAGCATCCCCCGATACGTCAAGTTGTCCTCGAAAAGGCAGACCGTCATCCCATCCGCAAAACCACTTGGCTCTAGCACGTCGTGAAAAATCTCGGTGCTGCGGTAATCGTAGGGAAGGTCGTCGATTCGCAAAGGCATCTTGACAGTGCGGAGCCTGCGGTACTCCGGAGTCGCGGCATAGCGGTCTCCCAGCCCAGTCAACGTGGCGGAGGAATACCCGAAGGCAGTTGCTTCTCGGTGCCTGCCCGTATTTGGGTCCCAGATCATGAGCGCGCTCGCGTTGTGATGGGTGACTGGCTCGGTCAAGGCCATAACCGTTTGCGCCACTGACGAGTCGAAGCCAGCTCCTGCTGCATATGCCGCATCCGCAAGGACGTGCAAAGTTTGTCGCCTCACCACGCCTCCATTCGACGTTCGATGCCTCCGACATCCTTGACTGTAAGTATGCTCCTCGAATTGATCATGCAAGCTTCGAATCTGAGTCTGCTGACTGCGATAAGCAACATGCGCTGTCGCCGCACTCGGGTGGCAGGCTCCCGCCTACTGGCCGGGGATGTTCTCAGGGGAGGTCAGGAGTAAACCTTTGATTGATGTTGTCAGGCAGGTGTCTTCGTAATCTGGGATGTGGTTTCAGTTCCGGACGCCCGGTTGGCGCTCGGCGGTGCAGGCATTACGGTGCAGCACAGGTCGGACCGCGCTCAAGAGCGAAAGGCCAGCGGATGTCAGAACGGCAGTCGACACAACCCCCGATTACGGCAGCGAGCGCAGCATCGGGTGGGCGGGCAAGCGTACCCGACAGCGCAGGAGGCCGTAGGCGCTGGATCGGTCTGGGCGTACTCGCCGCAGGCCTGTCGATGATCGTGCTCGACGGAACGATAGTCGGTGTGGCGCTCCCCGTGCTCATCACAGACTTGAAGCTCGACCTCAACGAGGCACAGTGGGTCAACGGCGTTTACTCCGTCGTCTTCGCGGCGCTGCTTCTCACTGCAGGCCGACTCGGTGATCGCCTTGGCAGGCGTCGGATGTTCGAGGTCGGCATCCTGATCTTCATGGCCGGAAGCTTGCTCGCGGCCCTGTCGGGCGGCGCGTCGGCGCTGATCCTGGCTCGAGTGGTTCAGGGCGTCGGCGGAGCTTTCATCCTCCCGGCCACGCTCTCCACGGTGAATGCCACTTTCCGTGGGCGCGACCGTGCCGTCGCGTTCGGCGTCTGGGGTGCGGTGATTTCGGGCATGGCCGCCTTCGGCCCGCTTCTCGGCGGTTGGCTCACGACAGACTTCAGCTGGCAATGGATCTTCATCGTCAACCTGCCGTTTGGCGTGCTGGTGCTCATCGGTGCCTTCCTCACGGTTACGGAAACCCGCGCGAAGATCACCGCGAAGGGGCTCGATGTCGATGGCTTGCTGCTGAGCGCTATCGGATTTGGGGCCTTGGTCTTCGCCATGATCGAGGGCCGCACGATCGGCTGGTGGACACCGTCAGCGGAGTTGAATATCTTCGGCTGGGTGTGGCCGGTCACGGCTCCCATCTCGCCCATACCGGTCATCGGCGCGATCGGCATTGCGGCCCTGGTTCTGTTCGTGATCTGGGAACGGCACCGCGGGCGCAACGGCCGCTCCGGCATCCTCGACCTGAAGCTGTTTTCCGTGCCCACGTTCACCTGGGGCAACCTCACCGCGCTCTGCGTTGCGACAGGTGAGTTCGGCCTGCTCTTTGTGCTGCCGCTGTTCATCGTCAACGCGATGGCGCTCACGACACTGGGTGCAGGCCTCGTCCTTGCCGCGATGGGACTCGGCGCCTTCGCCTCGGGCGCCAGCGCCCGTCATCTTTCGGAACGGCTTGGTGCTCCCACGGTCGTGATTGTCGGGCTCGGTCTCGAGGTCGCCGGGATCACGGCGGTGGCCCTACTGCTGTCGTCGACCGTGTCGTCGTGGCTACTCGCTCTGCTTTTGGTTGTCTACGGCATCGGGCTCGGGTTGGCATCCGCCCAACTCACCGGAACCGTGCTCGCCGACATCCCCACGGAGCAGTCTGGGCAGGGTTCCGCGACGCAGAGCACGGTGCGCCAACTCGGCGCCGCCCTCGGAACCGCGGTGATCGGGGCCATTCTCGCGGTTGGCCTCTCGGTGAGCGTTCCCGCGCAGCTCGACTCGGTGCAGGGGCTCCCGGCCGCACAATCCCAGCAGCTTGCGCAGTCCACGACGGACTCCGCCGGGGGCACTATCGCGCCGCTTCGAGCCCAGGGGACGACAGGCAAGCTCGGTGCTGCAGGCCCGGCCGTGGCAGACGCGCTGGCCAGCGGAGTAGCGGATGCAACGCGAGCGTCGCTCTTCTCCGCCGCGGGCTTCCTCGTGTTCGGCTTGTTGTTCGCGTTCAAGCTCCGCGCCCGCAGCCGTGCGTCCCAGCGGACGCGCGCCTAAAAGACACATCCACGCCACGGACCGCTCTCTCGGCGAACTCATAGCAGGCGCACGACGTGCGTCCAGCGAGCAGGGGAATGCTGTGCCTTAGAGCATCCTCAACACATCGCATTGCCCGGCCGCCGCGGAATACCGTGGCGGCCGGATGCGTGTCTGGGGCTACTCGACACCGCTACTTCGCTGCGTCGCGCGGGCGGGCCCACCAGAATTCGAGCTGAATGTTGTCTGGATCGCGAAAGACCAGCGCTGCACCGTTCGCGGTGTCTTCTGCGGGGGAGTGAACAACGCCCAGGCTAGCGAGCTCGACTTGCCACGTGTCGAGGTCTGCGCGCTCGGCGACGCTGAATCCAATGTGGTCGAGCCCGACATTGCGGTCATCGAAGCGCTCAAGCGGGATGACCGTGTGCTGGTTCAGCCCGACGATGAGTCCCGTCGCCTTGTGCAGTAGCACGATCATGATGCGGTTGTCGAGATCGACGCGACGCAGCCGTTTCAGGCCGAGAACTTCGGAGTACCATCGCGAACTCGCCTCCACATCCGACACCGAAAAGTCAATGTGTGATGGCGCACCGAAGGCAGGCATGTGATTCTCCTTATTTGCTCTTTACGTTACTCCGCAGGCACCTCGCGACGGCAGTACCTGGCGACGTGACTACTCGGTACCAATCCAACGGGCAACGCGGGACTGCCGGTAGTCGTCCTTCTCTGAAGCGATCAACTCGGATGCGGCATCGAAATGTCCGAAGGGAGCCTGACCGCTCGCGAAGGTGACATCCACTCGCGCCGCTGTGCGACCGCCAAACTCGACGTAGCAAACCCCGTTGCCGTCGTAGGTGCGGGGCGTCACGTCAGTGCCGATGCGGGCCGCAATTACTTCGGCGAGCACGGATGCCTGGCCCTCGGCGAAGACACCGGCCTTGGGTGTGCCGATGCTGGTGACATCGCCGATCGCGAAGACATCCGCAAAGCTGGTCTGTAGCGTTGCGGGGTCGACCGGCACCCAGCCGTCGACGGCGAGCCCGGAGTCTGCGACCACGGATGGAATCACGTGCCGTGGCACTCCGAGCAGCAGGTCGTACGGCATCGTGGAGCCGTCTGCAAAGTGCAACTCGTGCGCTGCGACGTCCACGCTGGTGATCACGTGACCCGGGTGCCACTCGATCCCGAGCTCGGTGAACGTCGTCAACAGGACTT
>JBDTAD010000045.1:0-8137 GCA_039924815.1 Lacisediminihabitans sp. | reverse complement strand
ACGGTGGTGATTGGGGATCTCTTCGAAGAACCGGGCGAGGCTGCGGCCGCGGAGGTTGGCGGGCTCTTTGTCAAAGTTGACGTGACGAACGAGGCCGAGGTCAATCATCTGTTCGACACCGCGGTGGAAAAGTTTGGGTCCTTGGATATCGCGTTCAATAATGCTGGCATCTCGCCGCCGGAGGATGACTCCATCGAGACCACGGAGCTGCCAGCCTGGGAACGAGTGCAAGACGTCAACCTCAAGTCTGTCTACCTGTGCTCGCGGGCAGCGCTGCGTCACATGGTCAAGCAGCAGAGCGGATCGATCATCAACACGGCCTCGTTCGTCGCGGTTATGGGGTCTGCCACGAGCCAGATTTCCTACACAGCCTCGAAGGGTGGAGTGCTCGCCATGACCAAGGAGCTTGGTGTGCAATTTGCCCGGCAGGGGATCAGAGTCAACGCGCTCTGCCCCGGACCGGTGAATACCCCTCTGCTTCAGGAACTGTTTGCGAAGGATCCCGAGCGGGCGCAACGTCGCCTCGTTCACATCCCGAAGGGCCGTTTCGCCGAGCCAGAGGAGTTGGCGGCCGCCGTTGCGTTTCTCGCGAGCGACGATGCCTCCTTTATTACCGCGTCGACCTTCCTGGTTGACGGGGGCATCAGCTCCGCTTACGTCACTCCGCTGTGACCGTGACAGAACCCAGCGGTTTCATTCATCAGAGCGTTCTCGATGAGGCGCTGCTGCGCCCTGTTCGCAGCGGAAATGCCTTCGAGGACACCGTCGCGCGCTTGCTGCAGACGATCCGGCTCGGAATGGTCCTTCCGGGCGACGCGCTGCCACCCGAACGCGACTTGGCCAGTCACTTCTCCGTGAGCCGCGACACCGTGCGCGAGGCGATCCGTTCGCTCGCGGATGCCGGTTTCCTGGTCTCGAAGCGCGGCCGGTACGGTGGGACTTTCGTCAGCGACACGCTGCCTGTTGGCACCGAACTCGATAGTGCGCACGGTGATCCGCCTAGCGCCGCAGAAATCGACGACATTCTCGGCCTCAGGGAAATTCTCGAGGTTGGTGCGGTCAGGGCCGCGGCTCGCAAAAGCCTGAGCGCCGCCGAACGTGATGCGCTCTGGACGCGGCTCAAGGAGACGGCTGAGGCATCGGTTACGGACTACCGAAGGCTGGATTCCCGCCTCCACCTGGCGCTCGGCGAGTTGGTCGGCATCCCGTCCCTGGTATCGCTGCTGGCGGACAATCGAACCCGAGTCAACGGATTGCTGGGTCACATCCCCTTGCTGGCGCCGAATATCGAACACTCCAACGCCCAGCACGAAAGGATCGTTATCGCGATTCTCACCGGTGACGAGAATCGCGCCGCCGCTGCGATGCTTGAGCATCTGGAGGGGTCGGCGTCGCTCCTGCGGGGCTTTCTCAGCTAGCAGCATGTCCCGCGCTAGGGCGCGGTGACTTTCGGCCCTATCGAGCGGTGCTTCAGCTGGAGAAGCTGAGAGTATGAATGACACAACTCTCACACCAGTCGCCCTGCCCGCATCCGAGCCCGCGGTCGATTCTGCGGCTCGGCAGACTCATCCGCGCATCGTCGTCGGTGTCGATGGATCCGAGTCTTCTCTCGCCGCACTGAGGTGGGGTCAGCGCCTTTCCGCCGCGCTGAATCTGGATATCCAGGTTATTTCCGTGTGGCAGTACCCCGTCATGGCCTTGGGTACCTTCTACCCGATCGAAGGCTGGTCTCCCGAGGAAGACACGAAGCAGATCTTGGCAGGTGTCGTCCAGACCGTCTTCGGCGATACTCCACCACTGTCGCTGAGCACGCTGGTGCGATCGGGGCCGGCGGCACCCGCGCTCATTGAGGAGAGCGAGGGGGCGGAGATGCTTATCGTCGGCAGCCGAGGGCGCGGCGGATTCGTCGGTCTCCTTCTTGGTTCCGTGAGTTCGACCGTGTCTGAGCACGCGCACTGCCCGGTGCTGGTCGTTCACGAGGCACAGGATGAGCCTGAGCCCAGCGCAGCCTAGGGCAACGGCGACACGTCTGGCCTCGTGATCACACTGGTCATCGCGCGCGGGCTCAGGCTTTCGTCTCCGCCGCCGAGATGTGCCGAACGGTTTTCATGAAGCTGTCAGGATTAAGGGAGATGGAGTCGATCCCTTCGCCCACCAGGAAGGCCGCGAAATCGGGGTAGTTGCTGGGCGCTTGCCCACAAATGCCGATCTTGATGTTCGCGGTGTGCGCCTTCTGAATCGCTTCGCTGATCATGAGCTTGACCGCATCATCCCGCTCATCGAAGAGGGACGACAGGTCCTCGGAGTCCCGATCGACGCCGAGCACCAGCTGGGTCAGGTCGTTGGAGCCAATGGAGAAGCCGTCGAACCTGGTCGCGAACTCCTTCGCACGGATCACGTTGGACGGGATCTCGCACATCATGTAGACCTGCAGTCCGTTTTCGCCGCGCACCAATCCGTTCTCCGCCATCACGCTGAGGACTTCGTCGGCTTCGGCCGGTGTGCGGCAGAAGGGCACCATGATGATGACGTTGGTAAAGCCGATCTGCTCGCGCACGCGCTTCAGCGCCCGGCATTCGAGGTCGAACCCTTCCCGGTAGCGCGGGCTGTAGTAGCGGGATGCTCCGCGGAATCCGAGCATCGGGTTCTCTTCCGAGTGCTCAAAAGCGCTGCCGCCAATGAGGTGCGCGTATTCGTTGGTCTTGAAGTCGCTCAATCGCACGATCACGGGGTGTGGATGGTACGGCGCCGCTAGCTTGGCGATCCCCAGCGCCAGAGTGTCAACGAAGAAGTCCTTCGGATCGTCATAGCCGCGCGTGATGCGGCGGATTTGCCGAAGATCTTTCTCACTGGTCACCTGTTCCGGATGCACCAGGGCCATCGGATGGATCTGGATCAGGTTGTTGATGATGAATTCCATCCGTGCGAGGCCGACGCCGGCAGCGGGCAGCCGCCACCACTGGAACGCTGCCGCCGGACTTGCGATGTTCACCATGACCGCCGTGCGAGTCGAGGGCAGCGATCCGAGGTCGATCTCTTCAGTTTCAAAGGCCAGAATGCCTTCATAGATGTGTCCCTGGTCGCCCGCCGCGCAGGACAGGGTGATCTCTTGCCCCTCCTTCAAGACCTCGGTGGCGGTGCCGGTGCCGACCACTGCGGGGATGCCGAGCTCGCGGCTGACAATGGCGGCGTGGCTGGTGGGGCCGCCGTGGTCAGTGACGATGCCGGATGCTCGCGTCATGATGGGCACCCAGTCAGGGTCGGTCATTTCGGTAACCAGGATTGCTCCGTCGCGGAAGCTCTCAATATCGGCGGGATCGCGGATGACGCACGCTGATCCGGTGGCGATAGCGTCGCCAATCGCAGCGCCCGAGAGCAGAATCGTGCCCTCCTGGGTGAGATGGTGGGTGGTAAACCGAGTGCCGGTCTTCTGCGCCTGGACTGTTTCGGGGCGTGCCTGAACCATGAACAGGTCACCGCTCAGCCCGTCTTTGGCCCATTCCATGTCCATCGGGCGACCGTAGTGTGTCTCGACGATGACGGCCCAGCGGGCCAGCTGGAGAATTTCGGAGTCTGCCAAGACGAACGACTGTTGCTCGCGCACGGACGTATCCATCATGCGCGTGCGTGCGCTCCCGCCCTTGCTGTAAATCATCTTGCGTGACTTGGCGCCCAGGGCCTTTTCGATGATGGGCGCGCATCCGGACGTCTCCAGCAAAGGCTTGAAGACGAGGTATTTGTCGGGGTTGACGGTTCCCTGCACCACGGTTTCGCCGAGCCCCCACGCCGCGCTTATCACCGCGACGTCGGGAAAACCGCTATCGGTATCGATCGAGAACATCACGCCCGATCCGCCGACATCCGACCGCACCATGCGCTGGATGCCGATGGACAGCGCGGCGTCCAGGTGATCGAAGCCTTTGACCTCCCGGTAGCTGATCGCACGGTCTGTGAACAGGGATGCGTAACAGCGCCTGCAGGCGTCTAACAAGTCGCGTTCGCCCGTCACGTTCAGGAAGGTCTCCTGTTGTCCAGCGAAGCTGGCATCCGGCAGGTCCTCGGCGGTGGCGCTGCTGCGCACAGCGACTGCCGGATTCTTCTCGCCCGACCTCGCTCCGAGGCTGCGATATGAGGCGCGAATTGACTCCGCTATGTCTTCGGGAAATTGACTCCCAAGAAAAAGTTCACGCAGCGCATCCCCGGTCTCCCGCAAGGTCGCATCACCCGCATGGAAACGCTCAAGCCAGGCGCGGGCGGGCGCGGTAATCCCGTTAACCTCGACGAAAGTTCGGTACGCGTCGGCCGTTGTCGCGAAGCCGGGTGGGACTCGTACGTCCTTGCTCTCGAGGGCGCGAACCATTTCGCCCAGCGACGCATTTTTGCCACCGACGATCGGAACGTCTCCCATGCCGACGTCTTCGAACCACACCACATGACGCTGATTCATTTCGGTGCCTTCCGCGTTGTCAGATGAGTCGTTGCTCAACTTTGTGAGAACGCTACGGGTATCGCCAGAGCGCTGCTAGGGACTAAAGGCACTAGTGCGACAGAGCGCCCGCAGCGATGATTTTGTGGATTAGGGGATGAGGCGACTATGTCTGATGACCAGAAAGTAGCTCCGTTAGAAACGGTCCGGCGACTGGAGGACGCAGCACGCGACCTCGCACGCTCAACGCACGAAATACCGCGCCCATCCGACGTCCATGAGGTTTTGAGCGGCCTTAAGAGTGCCCAGGGGATGCTCACCCAGACCTACGAGCAACTCGCCGCCTGGCACGCGGAGGTTGTGGAAGGCGTGCACCACGCTGGCGCGGATGACGCTGAAGACTCTGGCAGCTCGGTGTGGGTGCGCGCGGAGTACGCGTTGCACGAGGCAGCCCACTACAGTGCGAATGCCGTCGACGCCCTTGAGCGCGCCCGCAGTGCAAACGCTATTGCCCATTGGTTCGACGAAATCAGGGTGGACGAAGGGTAGGCCGAAGAGCTGGGGTTCGCTTGTGAGCCAGCAGGACTTTCGGCACTGTTGGTGAGTGACCTCGTTTGAGATCGTGGCATCATGCTTCTCGTCATCGTGAATTGCCAGCGCGAGATCCTGCGCAGACGGCAATCATGGATGAGGTGGTTCGGGTGGCGCGACTGAATTTTCTCGACCGCTTTCGCCCTGTTGGTGCACCGGGTGCCGCCGGGAGCACCGGGCGAGCCGAAGAGGTACGCGGCCCCGCAGCCGAACTGGCACCGGTGTTCGCCGCACTCGCGCCCGATCTGAAGACGGCTCGAGAGCTCGTCGCCGAGGCAGAGCGCTCCGCGGACAAGGCATTGGCCGACGCGCGGGTAGAGGCCGCTTCCATAACCGCGCAGGCGCGACTCGACGCCGTGCCGGAGCGATCTCGTGCCGCGACAGCGGTAAAAAAGAAGTCAACAGGACACGACCGACGCCTGCTGGCTCGCGCGCACAAGAAAGCCTCCAGTCTTGAGGCTTCAGCAGCGGAGGAAGTCGCCGCAGTCGCCCAGCGCGTGGTCGACAGGATGGTCGCGGACCTGCTCGAAACCGGCGATTCCAGCGGCTCGGAGAAGCCCGGCGTGACCAAGAGCGGTGTCGGGACGAGCACTGTTGGGACGGGCACTGTTGGGACGGGCACTGTTGGGACGAGCACTGTTGGGACGAGAACTGCCGGGAAGAGCGAATCGTGATCGCGGATTGGGTGGCCGCCTCGGTGCGCGCTCGGGGCATGGTGCAGCGGCGAATGGGTCAGGGAGGATGCGATCGACTTGCTGCCTGTCACGACTTTGATAGCGCCGCGGCGTTGCTGGAAGGAAGCGTCTATGGGGATCGGCTCTCGGGAGTCTCGACGCTCGGTGAGGCGCAGCGGGCCGTCAACGAGAGCGTGCTCTGGCAGTTCAGAGTGCTGGCCGGGTGGATGCCCGCCAGTGGCACTCAACTTGTGGCTGCCGCTGTGGCAGGATTCGAAGCGCACAATATTGTCGCGCTTTCGCAGGGCCTCAGCGGTCGAGCGGAGTCGCCTGCGCCCTACGAGTTGGGCGCGCTCGCGACCGCATGGCCGACGGTGCGCACGGCTACCTCACTCACCGACCTCTCGATCGCACTGCGGGAGTCACGCTGGGGGGATGTCGGTACGCTCAGCGATCCCGACGATCTCGCGGACATCCTGACAGCGGCATGGCTGCAGCGGTTGATGACTGTAGCCCCAGCTGCACGCCCCTGGGTAGTGAGGGCCTTCGTGTTGATCGCCTCCCGCATTCTTGTTGTTGATCACACCACACCCTCCGCTCGGTTCCTGCAGATAGTTCGACCGAGCATCGCGGATTCCTGGCCTTCGGCTCACGATCTGACTGGTGTGGCAGCGGCGCTGCCGAGATCCGCACGGACCGTGCTCGACGGCGTCGAGTCCCCGACAGACCTGTGGCGTGCGGAAATGCGCTTGGTCGACACCGTGGAAACCGATGCGGGACGGCTCCTGCGGGGCGCGCTTCCCGGCGCGGATGTCATTCTCGGTGCGATCGCGCTGCTCGCCGTGGATGCATGGCGGGTGTGCGCAGCGCTGGCGACGGCAGCAGCGGATGCGGGTGGGAGTCTCGATGACGTGGCGTGAGGCGCTGAGCCCGGTGCAGATGACCCGGGTCGCTCTGGTTGCTCCCGAGGAGAACGGTCGCGCGATGCTCGAGGAAGTGGCGCGGAGTGCCGTCGTGGAATTGGACTTGCCGTTCGCACCGGGGGTCGACGCGGAGGAAATCGACAGGGTGTTACAAGTCGCCATCGTCTCGGACCCGCTCGTGGGATTCGCGGCGTGGACCCCTGGACGGGAAATCCCCGCACTCGCTCGGAGTCTTTCGCCGCTGGGGGCAGTGGTGGTTCCACTTCGCCATCCCGCCGGAGTGCAGCCTCCAACACTGCTGACGGGGCTAGGCCGCCAGCCCAAAATGTCAAGGACACTGGTCGACACCTACGGCACGGTTCCGTATCGCGACGTCGACCCGTCTCCCTTTGCGGGCATCGCTTACGTGGTGATGTTTGGCATCATGTTCGGCGATGTCGGCCACGGCGCGATTCTGCTGCTGGCCGGGTTGCTGCTGCGCACCGGTTGGATCAGACGGCTCGACAGTCTCAAGCGCCTGTGGCTTTTTGTAGCGGGCGCAGGGCTGGCAGCAATGATCTTTGGAGTCTTGTATGGCGAGGCCTTCGGTCCGACCGGTCTCGTGCCCGTCGTCTGGCTCTCCCCATTAGAACAACCGGTTCCGCTCCTGATCGCCGCCATCGTGTTCGGTGCGGGTCTCCTGGGCATTTCCTATCTGTTGGGCACGATCAACAGGGTGCGAGAGGGCGGATGGGGCTACGCCCTCTACGCGCGCACGGGAGTCGCGGGCTCCCTTCTCTTCGTCGCCGTGGGGCTCCTGGTCTTTGGCCTTGTGGCGTCCCTCCAACTTTTCGTCGTGATTGCGATTGTTCTCGCCATCACAGCACTGGTCTTCATCTTCATCGGCCTCTTCATCGACGCGGGTGGGCACGCTGCCGGTGTCTTTCAGGCCTCCATCGAACTTTTTGACACGGTCATCCGACTGGGATCAAACGTTATTTCTTTCGCGCGTCTCGCCGCCTTCGGACTCACACACGCCGCACTTTTGACCGTCGTTTGGCAGGGCACACAAGCGTTCTGGAAGCCGGGCTGGGGCTACGTCATTGCCGTGGTGATCTTCGTCGTCGGTAACGTTTTGACCTTTGCACTCGAGGCGCTGGTGGCCGGAGTCCAGGCGCTGCGGCTCGAGTACTACGAGATCTTCTCGCGCATTTTCGAGGAGGAGGGACGACCATTCCGCCCGTGGGCACCCGTGGTCACCGCGCTCCCGACACATTCGGAGGCCGCACTGAGCGTCCCCGACTCAGAACCGTCCGGTGATCGCGCCGGAACGCAACCGGAAAGGTCTTCATCATGAATCTTTGGCTGGGAGTAGTTCCCGCACTCGTGCTGACCGCGGTGGGTGTGACACTTTTCGTGAGGCGTCGGCGTAAGACCGGGTTGACAATCATGGTCGGGGCCAACGTCACCGTTTTGGTCGTGGCGTTAGGGGTCATGATTTCGGCCTTGAACGCCATGCCCGCTTCCGCGGCCACCACTTCCGC
>JBDTAD010000044.1:0-9719 GCA_039924815.1 Lacisediminihabitans sp. | reverse complement strand
CGGCCAAAATTCTAACTGAGTGAGTACTCACTCAGCAAGCATTGACTCCACTAATCAGTGGGAGGTTCTTCCGCAAACACCTTCTGGGCTACAGCGAACGCTGAGTTAGCCGCCGGCACTCCGCAGTAGATCGCAGTCTGCAGAAGGATCTCGGTGATCTCTTCGCGGCTGAGACCGTTCCGCTGGGCTGCCCGCAGGTGCATCCCCAGTTCGTCGTAGTGGCCATGGGCGATCAATGCCGTGATCGTGACCGCGCTGCGCATGCGGCGCTCCAGGCCTGGTCTGGTCCAGATCTCTCCCCAGGCATAGCGGGTGATGAGATTCTGGAACTCGGACGTCGTCGCGTCAGCGGCCGCGTTCGCCCTGTCGACGTGATTCGCACCGAGCACTTCGCGACGCACCGCCATGCCCTCGTCGTAGCTTTCGCGATTACTGCGGGAATCCTGCATCACTGTCAGCCCTTCGTCGCTTCGCCTAAGCCCTCAGCCGGAGCGGGATGAGAGCCAAAAAAATCGACGAGTGCCACAGCTACCCTCTCCGGAGCCTCCGCCGGAGCCAGGTGTGCGACGCCCGATAGCTCAATACCGAGGCCGTTCTGCACCGTGTCAGCAACCGCGCGAGCATCCTCCACCGGGATGACCGTGTCCAGCTCACCCCAGAGCGCGAGCACCGGCACAGTGATGTCGCTGAGCCGCGAGCGAAGGTCGCAGAGCGCGAGAGCCTCGCAGCAGAGCGCGTAGCTCTCATCATCCGTGTCCGAGAGCTCGATGAGCATGGCGCCGACCAGCTCCGGCTCCTTCTCGATGAAACCCGGCGCGAACCAACGACCGGCGGATGGCCCGACCAACACCGGAGTTCCCTGCGCTCGCACGGTCGCGGCACGCTCCAGCCACGCTTCGGGCTGGCCGACCTTCGCGGAGGAACAGATGATCGATACGGCAACGACGCGATCCGGATGACGAAGTGCGAGCTCCAGCGCAAGCTGCCCGCCAAGCGAGTCGCCGGCGTAGTAGAACCGCTCCGCCCCCGCCAACGCAACAACCGCGGCCACGCCATCCGCGAGCTCGCCCGTGGTGAAGGAAGCGGTGGCCGCAGGCGATGCGCCATGTCCGGGCAAGTCAACGGCGAGAATATCGAAGTGTCCCGCGAGAAGCTTTATCGCGCTTTCCCAAAGCCTGGTGGTGGTGCCGAGCGACGGGCCTAACACCAGTACCGGCGCATTGGTGCGCTCGGTGCGCACCGCCGTGAGTAGAGGGACGGTCATGCCAGGTCCTCTCCTGCCGCTGCGAGCGCGCGATCGATCAAGAGTTCAACATCGCCCAGATAGGCGACCGGGTACAGCACTTCGCTCAGATGAGCATCGCTGATGTCGCAAAGACCCGGTTCTGCGCGAAGTGCGGCGGCGAGGTCCGTGTCTTCGCCAGACACCGTCTGCGCGATGAGTTCCTGCACCCTCGCGGCGCCGATGATCGGCCCGAACTCCAGCATGATGCGCTCGGAGACAAGGAGCGGCCCGCTGAGCTTCAGATTTCGCAACATCGCGGCGGGATAAACGACAAGCCCGGCGACCAACTCTGCCGTCAGAGCCGCGGCACCACCAACCTGACGCAACAGTTCTCGCAAACATTGCCACTCAACGTGCCACGCTCCAGCCGGACGCTCATCAACCGCGTTCGCGGACCGATGCAATTCTGCGGCAAGTGCCGGTGTCTTTCGCGCGGCCGACTGCACGAGCACGCTGAGGATCGGGTTGTGTTTTTGAGGCATGGCAGAGGAGCCGCCGCGGCCGGCCTGGGTAGGTTCGCTCAGCTCGCCAATTTCGGGGCGCGCCATAACCAGTACGTCGCTAGAGATGGTGCCGAATGCGTCAGACAAGGTGACGAGCGCATCGCCAAGGCTGGTGACCGGGGCTCGCTGGGTCTGCCACGGCACCGCGGCAATCGCGAGCCCGAGCGTCAACGCAATGGAATCCGAGAGCCGATTGCCCGTTCCGGTTCCACCCACGACGACGAAAGATGCCTGCGTGCCCCCCGCACCTCCCCACTGCACAGGGAGCGGCACCGCGGCAAGCCTGCGGGCGGCCTGGCTTACCCCCCCGAGCCATCCCGCTGCTTTGAGTCCGAAGCTGGTCGGCACAGCGTGCTGGGTAAGAGTGCGAGCGGCCATAATTGTTCGTCGGTTGCTATCAGCCACACCCGACAGAGAACCAATGGTCGCCTCTGCGTCAGCGAGGATCTGGGTGACGGCCCGCTGTGCGACCAGCATCATGGCGGTATCGAGTATGTCCTGGCTCGTGGCACCGCGGTGTACCCACACCGCGGCTTCAGCACTCGCTGCAGCGACGGCCGCTCTAAGATCCTTGACCAACGGGATGACCGGATTGCCGCCCGCACGGCCGCGAAGTGCGATATCAGCAACGTCGAAGGTGGTCGATTCGACCACTGAGCGCGCGATCACACCCACACCAACGGGTGCTATACCGACCATCTCGTAGGCAGTGACGAGCGCGACCTCAACATCGACGATCGCTTCCAGGATTGCTGCGTCGGAGGTCGCCTGAGAAACGGGAGTCCCTACCCACTGTGGCGAGAGCAAACCAAAGTCTGCATCTACCCCGCTTGCCAGAGCAGCATCGTCAGTCGAAGTCAAGAAAAACGGTCTCCTCGTCGCCCTGCACGCGCAGGTTAAAGAGCAGGCTACCGTCGGGCTCGCGCGAAGCGATAACACTGGCGCGGCGATGCGAGTCGAGCGAGGAAAGGAAAGGGTCGGATTCGACGTCGCACTCTGGCAGGTAAATTCGCGTGTGCAGCTTTCCCAGCAAGCCGCGGCAGAAGAATGCAACCGCGAAGAATGGCACAGCACCGCCGTCGCCTGCACCCGGTTCTACGGTGGTGAACTGGTAATTCCCAACTGCATCTGCGGCCGCGCGGCCGAAACCCGTGAACGTGTAGCCGTCTCGGTTAATGGACCCTGGGCTTTGTGAGATCACGCCATGCTCATCCGCCTGCCAGATCTCGATGACAGCATCGGGGATCGGCTCGCCCGCACCGTCGAACACGGTGCCATGCAGGCGCAGTGCCGCAGGATGGGTGCGGTTGACCAGGTCTTCCCCGCCCTCGTACGGCAGCGAGAAACCAAAGAATGGCCCAATTGTTTGGCCGGGTGTTGCCGGCAGCTTCTGTGTCATTATTCGGCATCCTCCGGCTCGGTCCAGGTGCGTTGGGCACCGGTCAAAACGATGTTCCACCGGTAACCGAGCGCATACTCCGGTGTCGTCAGGTCATGGTCGTAGTTAGCGACGAGTCGAGCTCGACCTTGGGGATCAAGGATCGACTGGAAGATCGGGTCGAGCGGAAACAGTGGGTCATTGGGAAAGTACATCTGGGTGATAATTCGCTGAGTGAAAGCCGAACCGAACACCGAGAAATGGATGTGGGCGGGGCGCCACGCGTTTGTGTGATTGCGCCACGGGTATGCCCCGGGTTTGATCGTCTGGAACCGGTAGAAGCCATTTTCGTCGGTGATGCAGCGCCCCGTGCCAGTGAAGTTGGGGTCGAGCGGGGCGGGATGCTGGTCGCGCTTGTGAATATAACGGCCAGCGGCATTCGCTTGCCATACTTCCACCAGTTGGTGCCGCACAGGGTGGCCATCGCCGTCCAAGACCTGTCCGGTGACGACGATGCGCTCGCCCAGCGGCTCGCCACTGTGCTGCACGGTGAGATCCGCCTCTACCTCTGCGACATCCCGGTGCCCGAACGCTGGCGACCAGAGTTCAATGGTTTCCGGATCTACGTGGTGCAGATCTTTCGTCGGATGCCGCAGCAGGCTGCTTCGGTAGGACGGGAAATCAAGTTCCGCACCCTCGGAGTGCGGCTCTCCCGCCGCCACTTTTGCTTGGTAGCTTTTCTGTCTTGCGGCGATCTCTTCCAAGATCACGGCCTGGGTCACCGTTGTAGCCATGGGATCGGTACTGGTTGTCGCTTCGTCGCTCACCCCACAAGAGTCCCAGCGATTCCGCGCTCAACCTAGGATTATTTTCCATCTAGTGAAAAACGTGTGCCGCGGATGCTCGTGGACTTTACTGCGGTGGTGCCGGCCACCGTCGGCCACCTGCCAGACTCACCCTGAGCGCCGCGCCCATCTCCGTAGCCGCAGCTTTGAGCAAAGGAACGTTGCGCCGCTCATCCGCGCGCGCCAAATGGGTCACGAGACTGACCGCCGCGAAGGGAACCCCGTCATCCACGAAGATCGGAACTGCCAGCACAGCGTTGCCAAGCGTCATCTCCTGCCTGGTTCGACTAAAGCCTGCCGCTCTGATCTCGCTAAGTTCGGAGCGCACCGCGGATTCAGTCCCCAACGAATATCGCGTTGGAGTGCTCAGCGGCCTGGCAAAAAACTCGGTGAGAAACTCCTCAGATTGATACGCCAGCAGGGCCTTACCAACCCCTGTCGTGTGCAGCGGTAGACGGCCTCCCATACGCGAGATAGTCGGCACCGAACGAGGACCTACAAGACGTGCGACATAAAGTGCCTCCCAGCCCTCAAGAATCGCCAGGTGCACGTTTTCTCCCGTCGCCTCATACAGCGCGAGGAGGAACGGAAGGGCCGTCTCCCGAAACCTCAGGCTCACCGCTGCGAGCTCCCCAGCTTCCCAAAGTCCGGTGCCGATCGAATAGACGCTGCCCTCGCGATCCAGCAATCGCTCGGCGACGAGGTCACGCGCGATGCGATGGGTAGTGCCAATCGGGAGTCCGGTTCTTGCGGACAGCTCTGAGATGGTCAGCGAATCGTTTTCCTGATCGAAGGCGCGCAAGACCATGGCCGTGCGGGCGATCATGGAACGGCCACGCTCATCCGGCATGGAGAACTCGCTTCTCGGTCACGCTGTCATGCTACCGAGAGGCCGTGCCTAGACTCGAACCACGAAACGCAAAGGATCAAAGATGCCTCAAGCAGTCAGCTTTGCCCGTTACGGTGGGCCAGAAGTCCTTGAAGTGATTGAGGTCCCCGAGAAGCAGGCCGGTGAGGGCCAAGTTCGAGTCGCGGTGCGTACCGCAGGGCTCAACCCTTTTGACGTCAAGGTGCGCCACGGCGTACTGCCGAAGCACACGCTGCCAAGCCTTCAGGGCTCGGAGTTCGCTGGTGTGGTCGACCAGGTGGGCGCGGGCGTGACCCAGTGGCGCGTGGGTGACGAAGTTCTCGGATGGATCGGACGCGGCGCTCAGGCCGAACAGGTAGTGGTTGCCGCGACCTCGCTCACGGCGAAACCCCAAGGTCTGGACTGGGTAACTGCCGGCGGTCTTGGCCTCGTGGGCAACACGGCGAAGCGCGCAACCGATTCGCTGTCACTGGGTGCCCATGACACCGTCCTCGTCAGCGGTGCTGCCGGCGGCGTCGGTCTGCTCAGCGCCCAATTCGCCAGGTTGGCGGGTGCGACCGTGCTGGGAACGGCGAGTATGCGCAACCACGATGCCTTGCGTGCTCTCGGCGTCGTCCCCGTCGCCTACGGGGCGGGGATGCTCGAGCGCCTTCGGGATGCGGCACCCCACGGAATTACCGCGATGCTCGACACTGTCGGGGGCGAGGCCATCGAGGTCGCGATTGCGCTCGGCGTACCCACCACCCGAATCAACACCATCGCGGACCACGAGGCTGCAGCCAGGCTCGGTCTCGGCACGGTGGGCGGAGGCGGAAAGACTTCGGCCGAGCTCAGCGAAATTGCCCAGCTGGCCACTGCGGGCAGTCTCGTGCTCCCCATCCGATCCAGCTATCCAATGTCAGAGGTGCGCGCTGCCTATGAGGATCTGGAGAGCGGCCACGGCCTCGGCAAGATTGTGCTCGTCATCGCCTAGGCGAAGAGTTCGGAGATTCTGGCGACCTCTTCGGGCGTCGGCTTCCAGCTGGATGCGACCTCCGCATTCTGCACGATCTGTTCCCGCTTTGTCGCGCCGGCAATGACGCTCGTGAGTCCCGGTTGGGCGAGCAGCCAGCCGAACGTCGCTGCAAGCATCGTTGTCCCGCGCTCGGCGCAGAAGGCCTCGTACGCTTCCATGACCTCCCAGTCGACGCCGTCCAAGATCTGGGGGCGGATACCCATGATGCGGCTGTCGGCGGGACCGCCTTCACGACTGAACTTTCCCGTAAACAGCCCGTTGTAGAGGGGAAAAAACGGCAGGAAGCCAAGGCCGTAGGCATTCACCGCGGGCAGCACCTCGGCCTCGACCTCGCGCTTGAGCAGACTGTACTCGTTCTGCGCCGAGATGAACTTCGGATGCGCGCCGAGCACTGCGCGATATTCGGCGTCCGCGATCTGCCATCCCGCCAGATTCGAGTGACCGATGTAGCGCACTTTCCCCTCGGCGATGACCTCGTCCAGTGCGGCGATCGTCTCTTCGATCGGCGTGAGCGGATCTGGTTGGTGCAGCTGGTAGAGGTCGATCCAGTCCGTCTGAAGTCGCGTGAGCGAGGCCTCGACGGCCAGTCGGATGTAGCGACGTGATCCCCTGGCGCCCCAGTCAGGACCATTAGCACCGGCCATGTCCATGCCGAACTTGGTCGCGAGTACGATGTCGCCGCGTCGCTTCTTGAGGGCGTTGCCCATGAGGCTCTCGCTCAACCCGCGCTCAGAACCGTAGATATCCGCGGTATCGAAGAGAGTGATTCCGGCATCGATCGCCGCATAAACGACCGCGTCCGTGCCCTCCTGGGTCGCCGTCGCCGTCTTCTCCCGGCCAAAGTTATTGCACCCAAGGCCGATGGTGGAAACAACGAGCCCTGAGCGGCCCAGAGTGCGGTATTCAATGTCTGCCATTCCTCCAGCGTACGTGGGCTCACTCCCCCTCCCCAACCCCGGCAACGGTAAGTGCTTGCCCGAA
This sequence comes from Lacisediminihabitans sp., assembly GCA_039924815.1. Taxonomy (GTDB): domain Bacteria; phylum Actinomycetota; class Actinomycetes; order Actinomycetales; family Microbacteriaceae; genus Parafrigoribacterium_A. The sequence continues at coordinate 2,844 of JBDTAD010000044.1, read as the reverse complement.
CTTTTCAGCAGCGAGCGCAATGTCAGATGCCGGAACTACAGTCGAGCTATGTCCATTTCATCTGAACCGCAATTCCTGCGTCGCACGGAGAGCCCGATCGGCAGGATCGAACTCGTCAGTAACGGTGATGCCATCACCTCACTCACCATCGAACGCGCTGGGCACCTTCCGAACGAGGCACTGCCCGAGCACCCCAATGCGGTCCTCGATACGGCCGTGCAGCAGCTCAGCGAGTACTTTGCGGGAACGCGGCAAAGCTTCGACGTCGCCGTGTCCTGGTCCGGAACCCCGTTCCAGGAACAGATTTGGCAGCAACTCTCTGCGCTTAATTTCGGCGAGGTCGTCTCGTATGGCCAGTTGGGCCTCGCGACAGGCCGAGCAGCCGCCGGGCGTGCGGTGGGAGGGGCCGTGGGCGCGAACCCGATCCCGATCATTGTGCCGTGTCACCGAGTGCTCGCCTCGAACCACCGCATCACCGGATACAGCGGTGGCAATGGCATCCCCACAAAACAGTGGTTGCTGGATCACGAGGGGATCGTGTCTGTTTCGTGAGCGATGCTGCAGGCGTGCCAGAAGTGGCATCCGGGCTCGTGCGCGGCGACGACAACCGTAACCGCTGTTCCTGGGGTGCGACCGACCCAGAGTACCGGCGGTATCACGATGAGGAGTGGGGCGTAGAGCTTCGGGGAGACCGCGAACTCTTTGAAAAGCTGAGCCTCGAAGGGTTCCAGGCCGGACTGTCCTGGATCACAATTTTGCGCAGGCGCCCCCGTTTCCGCGAAGCCTTCCATGACTTCGATCTCGACCGGGTTGCCGCACTCACCCCAGCGGATGTTGATGACCTCATGCAGAACACCGGCATTATCCGCAATCGGGCCAAGATCGAGGCCACCATCTCGAACGCGATAATCGCCCTCGAGATGATCCACGAACGGGCGGGTTCCTTCGCAGAGTTCCTGTGGACCTTTGCACCTTCGCCGCTAAGCCGTCACCGCCCCACTAGCACCGCCGAGGTTCCCGCGGTCACCGTGGAATCGACCGCGATGAGTAAGGCACTGCGATCACGTGGTTTCCGGTTTGTCGGACCAACCACGATGTACGCGCTCATGCAGTCCACCGGAATGGTAGACGACCATATTAACGGTTGTTGGCGCGCGGATGCCGTGGCCGTGAGCACTGAAATCACGCGTTAGTAGCCCGGGCTGGCGGGAGGAGGCATCGGCGGTGTGACGTTGGCCCCGTAGGTCGGCGGCACGGGTGAACGCCAGGGCTCCCAACGGGAGGAGTCCAGCCCCACGATCGCAATCCACAGCCAGGAAACGAAGATGAAGAGCACCACCCACGCGCCCTCTTTCGCGAAGGCGAGACCGACGTGGTACGCGGCGATGCACAGAAATACGGTCGCAACGATGCTCGCCCCAGGAATCACCGCGAGGACTGAAATCCACCCCGGTTGCCCACCCAGCTCCAGAAATACCCAGAGGTTGTAGACCGGCACCCAGGCCTTCCACGCGGGGATTCCCGCCTTGCGGAAAAGCCGACTGAGCAGCCACGAGTACACGGCGTAGGAACCCGCGACTATCACCAGGTAGACAAGGCCGACGACCATCACTACAAAAATACCGATCAATGGCCCTGCGGGATTAGGGTCGTAGTTCACAAGACTCCTCTGGTTGTTGACATCCTAATGAACTCAGGCGTGCCCTATAGACACCTCGGCGACGACGAGTTCGAGTTCATGCTCACCGCTGCGATTCAACCGGATGCCCGCGGAGGCTGCCCAGTGGATCAGCGACTCAACATCGGGATGATCGATTCCGGCACGAACGATCGCCCTCGCGAATTCGCCCTTACCTTTCTTGTTGAAGTGATTGAGCGCACGACGCACACCATCCACTCCCTCGGCGACGACCCTGACGAAGTATGCCTGCGCTGCGCCGGATGATGGGCCAAGTTCTACGTAGCCCTCTGACCGCAGGTCCAGGACCAGCTCAGGCCGTTCTGCAAGTTCGCTCGCAATGACGTTCCGCCACACCTTTTTCAGCGTCGTGTCCGCAAGCCTGGTGTTGTGCGAGAGGCGATAGGCAGGAATAGGATCACCGCCGCGCACCAGACCAAACAACGCCGAGTGGATCACAACATGGTCGAGGGCGAAAGTATGCGCATCTTCGGGGAGCGAGTGAGCATCCAGGGCATCAAAGAGCACTCCGGTGTAACGGTGAAGAGCGTGCAGCGTTGGAGAGACGCCTAGCGAACGGTTACGCAGCACCTCGGCCTGCTGGGTTGACCCCAAGTGCAGCGCTGCAGACATCTTGGTCTGGTTTCGGGCAAGCTTTCTGAGGGCGGCCAGAACGGTTCTGCGCGATCTTGTCAGCTTCGGAAACCCCAGCAGGTTCAGATCGAGAGCACTGCCAGTCGTGCCACCGTCTCGCTTAGTTTCCGACGGTGGTAGAAGAATCAGCACCGGGCAACTACCACCGACACGTTTATCCTTCGAGGAAGTCGAGTGCGATCTCGACGTTTGACCCGAGTGGTTGCACCGAATCGATCGTAATCCGCGGGATCGCGGCGCTCGGTCCCGTCCAGGATGAATACTCGTCAAGGCTCTGCTCGACCGCGTGCAGACTGGACGTCGATACCTTGGCCAGCCGCTTCGCCCGATTCTCAAGGCGTTCCCTGTGGATATCCTCGTCCAAACACGACACCTCGATGAACTTGAGCTGCACCCCTTGGCGCTGAGCAAGATTAACCCACTGCTCGCGCGCGGGGTTGACCGCGTTCACCGCATCGACAATGACATCGTGGCCGGCAACCAATACCGTCTCGGCAATGGTCTCGGCTACC
>JBDTAD010000043.1:0-7199 GCA_039924815.1 Lacisediminihabitans sp. | reverse complement strand
GGGAAGTAGCGATAGTCATCCGCATCGCTCTTCGGGCGGCCTGCCGAAGTGACTCCGGTGTCTTCGTGCCAGTGACGTGTCTCCTGAGTAATCGTGCCACCCTTGGCAAGAATCGCTGCCTGCCGCTGGATTTCGTAGCGGATTGCCCGCTCGACACTGCGCAAGCTGTTGACGTTCTTGGTCTCGGTACGCGTGCCGAGCTTGCCGGAACCGCGCGGCGACAGCGAGATGTTGGCGTCGCAGCGCAGGTTACCGCGCTCCATCTTCGCCTCGGAGATACCGAGCGACACAACGATGTCGCGGATCGTAGACACGTACGCCTTTGCGAGTTCCGGAGCATCGCTCTCGGCACCCGTGATCATGTTCGTGACGATCTCCACCAAGGGAACACCCGCGCGGTTGTAGTCCACGAGCGAGTGGTCTGCACCCTGGATGCGGCCGGTTGCGCCACCAACGTGGGTCAGCTTGCCCGCATCCTCCTCCATGTGCGCGCGCTCGATTGAGACCTGCACGACGCGACCATTAGGCAGCTCTACCTCCACGTTGCCGTCGTGAGCGATCGGCTCGTCGAACTGGCTGATCTGGTAGTTCTTCGCGAGGTCTGGGTAGAAGTAGTTCTTGCGCGCGAACCGGCTCGACGGTGCGATCTCGCAGCCCAGTGCGAGCCCAAGGCTGATCGAGTACTTGATCGCCTGCTCGTTCACGACCGGGAGCGAGCCGGGCAGACCGAGGTCCACCGGGGTGATGTTGGTGTTCGGCTCACCACCGAAGAAGTTCGGTGCGTCGGAGAACATCTTGGTGCGGGTGTTCAGCTCAACGTGTACCTCGAAGCCAAGCACCGGCTCGAACATTTCGAGCGCCTTGTCGAAGTCCATCAGTTCTGCCTTGGCCATCAGGCACCTACCTTCAATTCGGGAGCCTGGCTGAGCAGTGTGTGCCCCCACTTGTCTTCGAGCAGAGCCTCGAGCGCCGCCCCGACCGAATAAAGTCGCACGTCCGCACGAGCTGGTGCCATCAGCTGGATGCCTGTGGGTAGTCCGTCTTCTGGCGCAAGTCCCATGGGCAGACCCATTCCGGGAACACCCGCGAGGTTCGCCGGAATCGTGGTCACGTCGTTCAGGTACATGGCCAGCGGGTCTTCAAGCTTCTCCCCCAGTTTGAACGCCGTGGTCGGCGCCGCCGGGCTGATCAACACGTCTGCCTTCTCGAACGCGGCGTCGAAGTCGCGCTGGATGAGCGTGCGAACCTTCTGCGCACTGCCATAGTAGGCGTCGTAGTAGCCGGCACTGAGCGCATAAGTGCCGAGGATGATGCGACGCTTCACCTCCGGACCGAAACCGGCCTCGCGGGTCGCGGCCATGACATCCTCGACCGTTCCGCCACCCGGAGGATTCACCCTCAGGCCGAAGCGCACGGAGTCGAACTTCGCCAGGTTGCTGGACGCCTCTGCCGGCAGGATCAGGTAGTACGCGGCAATCGCGTACTCAAAGTTCGGCGCTGAGACCTCGACGATCTCGGCACCGGCGGCGGTGAGCACGTCGAGCGATTCGGCGAAGCGGCTGCGAACACCGGCCTGAAACCCCTCACCGTTTAGCTGCTTAACCACGCCAATGCGCACGCCCTTCAGCGAACGATCGCGCGCGCCAGCGCGGGCGGCATCGGCAAAGGACGGCCAGGCATCCTTCAGCGAGGTGGAGTCGCGCGCGTCGTACCCGCCGATCACATCGTGCAAGAGTGCGGCGTCGAGCACAGTCCGGCTGACCGGGCCGACCTGGTCGAGGGAGGATGCCAGGGCTATCGCGCCGTAGCGCGACACCCCACCATAGGTGGGCTTCACGCCAACGGATCCGGTGACCGCGGCGGGCTGTCGAATTGATCCGCCGGTGTCTGAGCCCAGCGCGAGCGGAGCTTCGAAAGCTGCGACTGCAGCGGCAGAGCCGCCGCCGGAACCGCCCGGGATACGGTCCAGGTCCCACGGATTGTGAGTCGACCCGAAGGCGGAGTGCTCCGTGGAGGAGCCCATCGCGAACTCGTCCATGTTGGTCTTGCCCAGTGGCACGAGGTGCGCGTCCCGCAGCTTCTTCACCACGGTCGCGTCGTAGGGTGGAACCCAGCCCTCGAGCATCTTCGAACCAGCGGTCGAGGGCATGTCAATGGTGCAGAGAACGTCCTTGATGGCGATGGGGACGCCGGCCAGTGGACCGAGTTTCTCACCGGCCGCGCGTCGCGCGTCGACATCCGCGGCTACTTCGAGAGCCGTGGCTGACACGTGTAGGAAGGCGTGAACATCTGCGTCAACCGCGGCGATGCGGTCAAGGTGAGCGCGCGTCGCTTCGACGCTCGAAACCTCGCCAGCCTGCAGTTGTGCGCCCAACTGCGCGGCCGTCAGCCTAATCAGGTCGGCCATTACTGCTCTTCTCCCAGGATCGCCGACACGCGGAATCTGCTGCCGTCATGGTCGGGAGCGCCCGCGAGGGCTTGGGCCGCAGTAAGCGTCTCTCCAGGAACATCCTCACGGAACACATTGACCATCCGGATCGGATGGCTCGTGGCAGGAACATCCGCCGTTGCCACCTCGGAGATCTTGGCGATGGAGTCAATGATCACGCCGAGCTCCCCGGTGAGCTTCTCGATCTCTTCCGGAGTGAGGGCGATTCTGGCGAGGTTTGCGAGGTGTGTCACCTGTTCGATGGTGATCGCTTCGGCAGACTCAGGACTGGTTTCAGACATACGGCTCCGTGCTTACGACTTCGGTGGGAATAGGCCAATTCTAACCGGTGGGAGCCACCTGCCCTCCGCAGAAGGCCGATCTGGTGGCCGCTAGGGAAGTGTGCGGCTCGCATCCATCGTCGTGCCCTGGGTAACAAGCCCACCCTGATTCAGACTGATGAGAGCAAGGTTACGCATCGACTCCGAACCGGGAGTGAAATAACCGAGGTGGCCAGCGGACGCTGTCAACGCGTGGTGCGTGATCGGGTCAACGCCGCCAGCCACACTCATCTTGTGGGCGCCAAACGCGCCGGATCCCGGATCGCTGCCGTAGAACGCGGAGTTGACCACCGGATCCCAAGCTGCTTCCCCTACGAAGACGTTGTTGTTCGCGACCGACAGCTGCGACACAGATTGCGCAGCGCTTCCTGGCGAACCGATCAGCGCGAGTGCGTTGACCTTCAGATTGCCTTTGGCAAGCTCGATCATGGCTGCGGTTGATCCATAGGAATGGCCGATGAGTGTCACAAACGGCTCAGCACCGCTGCGTACAGCTTGAACGCCATCGATTGCCCGGCCGAGGGAGTCTGCACCCTGGTCAGCGAGAGTGAGCGACGCAATCCCTGTAATCCCGGGAGTTTGGTAGCCGATCCATGCGACCGTGGCTACCGTCTTACCTGCCATTGAGGGCTCACTTGCGGCCAGTCTGGTGATCCACTCGTTTTGTTCGCGGTTCAGCTCAGTCGCGACGTTGGTCCAGGTGTTGAGCGCTGTGTCGACGGAGAAGAACATTCCCGGCACCAGGTAGCTCACGTAGTCAGCCGTAGCAAGGTTGCCGACGACGATGGATGCCCGCCCCGACCCGGTCGCATCGAAGGTGAGGAGGGACTTGACCGGGCCATTCGAAGAAACGCTCAGCGCCTTGCGTACCTGCTCGAGCATGTGTAACTGCAAGCGGGCATTCACGATTTCCCCGCGCCCAAGCCGAGTCATCGAGGACTTCAGATCACGAATCGACGTGGTTAGGTAAGAACGGTTGGCGCCGTTACGCACGTCAAACGGAACACCTTGAAGGTTGCCGACTACCTCGGGTGCAACGAACACGAGCGACTTCCTTGCCGACGGCGACGCGGTTGACCACCAGGCTGAGACATCTAGAGCCGACGGCGGATTCTTCACCAGGCTCTTCATCACCCGAGGGTTGTCTGCCACGAAGTGAGCAAGATCCCCTCGCGGCAGAAGCGCAAGCTGGCTCAGGAGTGCCGTTCCCGAAAGCTTGGGTAGCAACGCAATATCGACTCTTGTCGGGGCACTCGCGCTCGGCACGCCAACGGACGCAACGCTCCCTCCCTGCCCTGATGCGGCGAGGACAGACGCGGGAAAGCCATCCGGTAGAGCTGCCCCAGTGCCATCACCGGCGGTTCCGTTCGGACTGAGGTGGAGTGCTGAAAGCACCTGTATCGCAGTCTGGCTTGCAGCCTGAGTCGGCAGGAACGAGTCGACTCGATCCGTGACCGATTCCACGCTGATCGGCTGACCTGTTTTTTGCACGATAAAGGCCTCTGCGACGCCGGTGGCTGTCACAGAGGGTGTCAGTAAAGCTGCAATTAGGAACAGCAAATAGGGCCTAACGTTTCGTCAGCAGCAGCGCAGGGGACGATACCGTAACGCAATATCCGTGCACCCCCAATTCTAGGGGTGCTACTGCCGCTTACCTAGCGCTTGTGTGAGAAATGCGTGGGAAACCGGCGGAACGACATCCCGTTAGATCACGCGGTGGGCCGCCCGGTTGCTAGGCGAGGGCGTCTGGCCCCTGAGTCACCAAGAGAGCGAACTGCGCGGCATCGATGACGCGAACACCCAGCTCTTCTGCCTTGGCCAACTTTGACCCAGCGCCCGGTCCTGCGGCAACGAAATGTGTCTTTTTGGAGACGCTCGATGCGGCTTTACCTCCGGCGGCGATGATCGCCTCCTCTGCTCCCTCGCGTGTAAAACCGTCGAGGCTGCCAGTGGCAACGACCGTCAGACCGTCGAGCACTCCCCCGGCTGCGGATGCCGCTCCGGGACCAGGATGACCCGGGGTCGCGAACTGAACACCAGCATCCGCCCACCGAGTAATGATGTCGACGTGCCAGTCCACCGCGAACCAGTCGAGTAGCGACTCAGCGATGATGTCGCCGACTCCATCGACCACGGCGAGGTCTTCTCTGCTGGCGTGACGGATCGCATCCAACGACCCGAAATAGCCCGCGAGAGCGCGCGCGGCGACCGGGCCGACATGACGGATGTTGAGTGCGACGAGAATGCGCCACAGTTCCTTGGTTTTAGCCAGCTCGAGCTCGTCGAGCAGCTTGACCGCAGCGATCGAGGGCACGGATTGCTCGTCGCCCGCGAATTCCTTCGCATCGGGGTCGAAAGCGGGATCCGCGTTTTTGCCCGTCTTCTTACGCTGACGCTTGAACGGTGTTTCAACCCGCGGAGTTCCATCGTCGGCGAGCTTGACATGTCCGTCTTCGTTGTCTCGAACGGTCACTCGGATGGGAAAGATGTCCTCCATAGCGAGCGAGAACAAGCCAGCCTCGGTGACGAGTGGCGGATCCGAGGGGAAGTCAGGCTGGGTGAGTGCGGCGGCACCGACCTCACCGAGTCCCTCGATGTCCAAGGCACCGCGGCTACCAATGTGCTCGACGCGGCCTCGCACCTGCGCCGGACAGTTTTTGGAGTTAGGGCACCGCAGATCTTTGTCGCCCTCTTTGGCTGGAGCAAGCGCGGTTCCGCACTCCGGGCAGTGGCTCGGCATGACGAACTCGCGCTCGGTGCCGTCACGCAGCTCAACCACCGGTCCGAGTACCTCGGGGATAACCTCTCCTGCCTTGCGGAGTACGACCATGTCGCCGATCAAAACGCCCTTTGCCTTAACGACATCCTGATTGTGCAGTGTGGCTTGGCGAACCTCACTGCCAGCGACGCGCACCTTCTCCATGACCGCAAACGGGGTGACGCGACCGGTTCGTCCAACGCTGACCACGATGTCGAGCAGCCTGGTGTTAACCTGCTCTGGCGGGTACTTGTATGCAATCGCCCAGCGCGGGGCGCGGCTGGTAGCGCCCAGTTCCTCGTGCAGAGCCAGCTCATCCACTTTGATGACGATGCCGTCGATTTCGTGCTCGACACTGCCGCGATGTTCGCCGAAGTACGTGATAAATTCTGCAGCTTCTTTGGCTGTCTTCTTGACCTGAAAGTGGGTGCTAGTCGGCAGGCCCCAGGACTTCAATAATCCATAAACCTCGGATTGTGAGGCGACCGGTGGGCCCGTCTCGCCCTCGCTTGGCCAGGCGCCAATACCGTGCACCAGCATGCTCAGCCTGCCGAGGCGGTTGTGCATGCGCTTCAGTTGCGCCGGGTTCTTGTTCTCGGCAACCTGCCGCAGGCTGCCGGATGCCGCGTTCCGCGCGTTGGCGAAGATGCGCTCCCCGGCCCGCGCTTGGTCGGCGTTCAGCTGATCGAAGATCGCCACCTCGAAGAACACTTCACCGCGTACCTCGACGATCGGCGGATGCCCGGTGCCGGATAGCTTGGTTGGGATGATCTTGACGAAGGCGATGTTCTCGGTCACGTCTTCGCCGACCACGCCGTCGCCGCGAGTCGCGGCGGTCACTAGCACGCCGTTCTCGTAGCGGAGGTTGATAGCGAGTCCATCGATTTTGAGCTCGCACAGGTAGTCGACCCTGCGGCCTGAGTTGCGCTCGACCTTGGCCGCCCACTCCCCAAATTCTTCGACGGAGAACACGTTGTCGAGGCTCAGCATCCGCTCCGCATGGCGAACCGGCGCGAAGAGGGTCGAGTCGGCACGACCGCCGACAGTTTGGGTGGGGCTGTCTTGGCTCTGAAGTTCGGGGAAGAGACGCTCAAGCTCTTCGAGCCTGCGGATCATGAGGTCGTACTCTGCGTCACTCACGAGCACTTCGTCGCGCTCGTAGTAAGCATCTCGCAGCTCGAGGATCCGTGTAGTCAGCTCCCCTGACTCCACACCGGCCTGCTCGAGGGACAGCCGTTCGGTCGCGCTCTCAGTCTCTGCCACCAGATAAGCCTATTCTGCAGGTCTGTCATTCCGGTGATCGTGCCAAGGCGTCAAGCGTCGAGCGGGACGGCGCTCACCGTGGCATCGATCGTGACCTGCCCGAGCACGCGGGTGCCAACATAGATAACCGCAGTCTGCCCGGTGGAGACACCGTTGAGTGGCTTCTCGGGAGTGATTACCAATTCGCCATCGATAACGACAGCCGTCGCGGGCACCGGATCGGAGTGGGCGCGAACCTGCACGTGGCAGTCGAACGGGATCGTGGGATCCGCCGGCGGCTGGCCCGCCCAGCTGAAGCGACTGCCAGAAAGGCGTGCCAGATCGAGAGCTTCCTTCGGGCCAACGACGACCTCGTTGCTTGATGGCTTGACTTCAAGTACAAAACGGGGTCGGCCATCGGGGCTGGGCA
>JBDTAD010000042.1:0-2266 GCA_039924815.1 Lacisediminihabitans sp. | reverse complement strand
GCCACGCTGAATAACCCGCCGCAATTCCCGCGGATCAACATTCCAGTGCTCAGCCAGATTCCGATCATCGGGCCCGTGCTGTTCCAGCAAACGATCATCAGCTACATCATGTACGTGACGGTCGCGCTGGTGTACTGGGGGTTGTTCCACACCAAGTGGGGACTGCGTCTGCGCTCCTCTGGTGAGCACCCACAGGCCGCGGACACGGTCGGCATCAACGTCAACCGCACCCGCTTCTGGAATGTGTCGCTCGCCGGCGCGATCGCCGGTATGGGAGGGGCGTACTACACGCTTGTGGTGGTCGGGGCCTTCAACAAGGAGATGACCAACGGTGCGGGATTCATCGCCCTCGCGGCCGTGATCTTCGGGCGTTGGGATCCTCTTCGTGCCACGCTGGCCGCCCTGCTGTTCGGTTTCGCGACCAACCTGCAGAACGTGCTCGCGGTCATCGGATCTCCTGTACCCAGCGAATTCATGCTCATGCTGCCGTACATCGTGACCATCTTTGCGGTGGCAGGGCTGGTCGGAACGGTCAAACCGCCGGCCGCAGAAGGAAAGCCGTACATCAAATCATGACCACTATCGATTGGGACGAGTTGCGCGCCGTGGCAAGCGACGCGACGAGTCACGCCTATGTTCCGTACTCGAAGTTCCCGGTGGGAGCGGCAGCCCTCGTCGACGATGGTCGCGTGATCTCCGGCTGCAATGTGGAGAACGCGTCGTACGGCCTCACTCTGTGCGCGGAGTGCGGGCTCGTCTCCACGCTGCACGCGACCGGGGGTGGCCATCTCGTGGCCTTCACCTGCGTTGACGGGCACGGCAACATCCTGATGCCCTGTGGCCGTTGTCGGCAGCTCTTGTACGAACACTCCGCGCCGGGGATGCTGCTGCAAACCGTTTCGGGGATTAAGACCATTGACGAGGTAATTCCGGATGCGTTCGGGCCCAGGCAGCTCGAGGAGTACGCCGCGTCGTCGGAACACTGAGTAGGTCGGCCCTTCGACAAGCTCAGGGACCGGTCACTGAACCACATCCGGTCGCTGAGCTTGTCGAAGCGCCAGAGTCACACAAGGAGCACCACCATGGCCATTGAAGCATTCGACGTCGTAGACCTGATCCACACCAAGCGCGACCGCGGCATCCTCTCAACCGAGCAGATCAATTGGTTGGTCGACGCCTACACGCGCGGCTACGTCGGGGACGAACAGATGGCAGCCATGGCCATGGCGATCTTCCTCAACGGCATGGAGCGCGAAGAGATTCACGCGCTTACCCTCGCCATGATCGCCAGTGGCGAGACCATGAACTTCGGCTCGCTCTCGAAGAAGACCACAGACAAGCACTCCACCGGTGGAGTTGGCGACAAGATCACGCTCCCGCTCGCACCGCTCGTCGCCTCGTTTGGAGTCGCGGTTCCGCAGCTTTCAGGGCGCGGCCTCGGCCACACCGGCGGCACCCTCGACAAGTTGGAGTCCATCCCGGGCTGGCGCGCATCGATCAGCAACGAGGAGTTCTTGGCCCAGCTGGAAGACGTTGGTGCGGTGATCTGCGCCGCGGGCTCCGGGCTTGCACCAGCGGACGGCAAGCTGTACGCGCTGCGAGACATCACCGGCACCGTGGAGTCGATCCCGCTCATTGCGTCGTCGATCATGAGCAAGAAAATTGCGGAAGGGACATCCGCTCTTGTTCTGGATGTGAAGTTCGGCTCTGGTGCGTTCCTCAAAGACATCGAGCAGTCGCGCAAGCTCGCCGAAACGATGGTGGCCCTCGGGACGGATGCTGGCGTTGCGACCCGCGCGCTGCTCACCGACATGAACGTGCCGCTCGGTCTCACGATCGGCAACGCCCTTGAGGTGCGCGAATCGGTCGAGGTGCTCGCAGGCGGCGGACCGGCGGATGTGGTGGAGCTGACTGTTGCCCTCGCCCGCGAAATGCTCGCGCTGGCAGGCCAACCGGATGCCGACGTCGAAGCGGCGCTCGCCGATGGCCGGGCGATGGACGTGTGGAATCGAATGATCGCGGCGCAGGGCGGCGACCCCGCGGCTGCACTGCCGACCGCGCGCGAAACCCATGTGGTGAAGGCCGACCGTGATGGCGTGCTCGCTACCCAGCAGGCACTGCCTTTCGGAATCGCAGCCTGGCGGCTCGGTGCAGGCCGTGCCCGCAAGCAGGATCCGGTGCAGGCCGCCGCGGGCGTGGAGCTCTACGCTAAGCCCGGCGACCGCGTCATCAAGGGACAGCCGCTTTTCACCCTGCACACGGATGA
>JBDTAD010000041.1:0-5387 GCA_039924815.1 Lacisediminihabitans sp. | reverse complement strand
TGCCCATCGGCAGTTTCGCTCGCGCGGCGCTCGACGCCTATCTGGTGCGAGCCCGACCGACGCTCTCGCAGCAGGGGAAACCAACTCCCGCGCTGTTCCTCGGAGTGCGCGGGCAGCGCGTCTCCCGGCAGAACGCGTGGCTCATCATCCGGGCTCGCGCGGAGCAGGCGAAGCTCGGAATCGAAATCTCGCCACACACTTTCAGACACTCGTTCGCCACGCATTTGCTCGCCGGGGGAGCGGATGTTCGGGTCGTTCAGGAACTGCTCGGCCACTCCTCGGTTGCCACCACCCAGATCTACACGCTGGTGACCGCCGACACTCTGCGTGACATGTACACGACCGCCCATCCGCGAGCCCGCTAAACCGGCAATGCCCCCGTGAGCCCTTCCCGAGGACGCCGCCGCACCCGGGTAGAATCGTGTGAATCGGCACCGGTCGGGGACTAACAGTAAGGGAATGTCGGGATGACAGCGCAACGGGACACCACGGCCGAAGAACTCTCCGGTATGGACATCCCCGCTACGGGACCGACCGGACGCCCCGTGAGCAACTTTCCCGTACCACCCAAGCTCAAGTCCCACGGACCGGCTCGCATAATTTCCTTGTGCAACCAGAAGGGTGGTGTGGGCAAGACAACGACCGCGATCAGCCTGGGAGCGGCATTGGCTGGCTACGGCCGACGGGTACTGGCTGTGGATTTCGACCCCCAGGGTGCACTTTCTGCCGGGCTTGGCGTTCCGATTCATGACGTTCCGAACATCTACGACCTCATGCTCGGCACGGTGAAGGATCCGCACGAGGCGATCCAGGAGACGACGACTCCGAATCTCGACGTGATTCCGGCGAACATCGATCTGTCTGCGGCCGAGGTGCATCTGGTGAACGAAGTCGCCCGGGAGCAGATCCTCGCGGGCGTGCTGCGCAAGGTGAGTGACGAGTACGACATCATCCTGATCGATTGCCAGCCGTCGCTTGGCCTTCTCACGGTCAACGCTCTTACTGCCGCTCACGGTGTTCTTATCCCGCTCGAGTGCGAGTTCTTCGCCCTGCGCGGTGTTGCCCTCCTGGTGGAAACGATCGACAAAGTGAAGGACCGCTTGAACCCGGGGCTTCAGCTCGACGGCATCCTCGCCACCATGTACGACTCCCGCACCCTGCACTCGCGAGAGGTTCTCGAGCGGGTGGTCGAGACCTTCGGTGACCGGGTGTTCGAGACCGTGATCGGTCGCACCGTGAAGTTCCCGGATGCCAGCGTCGCCGGCTCGCCCATCACGACCTTTGCGCCCGATCACCCGGCTGCGGATGCCTATCGTCAGCTCGCCAGAGAGTTGATAGCTCGTGGCGCAGCGGCCTAGCGCCGCGGTGACGGTGGCGGAGCTCGATACCGAGGCCTCAGGGTTCTCGGTAAGCCTCAGTAATTTCAGTGGTCCGTTCGACCTTTTGCTCTCGCTTATCGGCAAGCACGAGCTCGACATCACCGAGATTTCGCTCAGCCGCGTCACCGACGAGTTCATCTCGTATCTTCGGGGGCTCGACTCTGCTGAGGAGCTGGATCAGGCGACAGAGTTTCTCGTGGTCGCCGCCACGTTGCTCGACCTCAAGGTTGCCGGTCTGCTGCCGCAGGGTGAACTTGTAGACGCGGAAGACGTTGCGTTGCTCGAGGCGCGAGACCTGCTCTTCGCACGACTGCTCCAATACCGGGCCTTCAAAGAGGCAACGGTGTGGTTCAGCGCGCACCTCGACGCGGAGTCCACCCGCCACGTGCGCTCGGTGCGGCTTGAGGAGAGATTCCGCCAGCAGACGCCCGAGCTCGTCTGGACGCTGACGCCGGATGACTTCGCTGCACTCGCTGCCTTGGCGTTCGCGCCGCGAGAGTTACCCACCGTGGGGCTGGACCATCTGCACGCGCCGCTGGTGAGCATCCGAGAACAGGCTGCGCACGTCGTCGCACTGCTGCGCCGCGGAGAACCGATGACCTTTCGCCAGCTGATCGCCGGCGCGGATCAGAAGGGCGTCGTTATCGCTCGCTTTCTCGCGGTGCTCGAGCTGTACCGCGGCGCAGCCATCTCGTTCGACCAGATTGAGCCACTGGGGGAGTTGACGATTCGCTGGACCGCTGAGCAGTGGTCAGAAGAAAGTCTCGCGAATCTGGGAGCCGACTATGACAACTGATGAGATAACTGAGTTGAGTGCGCCCGAAGAGGACAGCACGAGCCCTCAGCCCACGGTATCCCTGGATCTCGAGCGAAGCCTCGAAGCGATTTTTATGGTCGCCGATGAGCCGCAGAGTGTGGTATCGCTCGCGTCTTCGCTTGGCGCGACGGTCGCCGCGGTACGAGCCGCGATCGCCGCGCTGGTCGCTGACTTCGACGGAGCAAACAGTGGCACACGACGTGGTTTTGAACTGCGCGAGGTCGCGGGCGGCTGGCGCATCTACGTGCGCGCAGAGTACGACGAGGTTGTGCGTGACTTCGTGCTCACCCAGAATCCGACCAGACTGTCGCAGGCCGCGCTGGAAACCCTCGCAGTGATCGCGTACAAGCAGCCGATCAGTCGGGGCGCTATCGCGTCGGTTCGCGCGGTCAACGTCGACTCCGTCGTGCGCACGCTGCTGGGCCGAGGACTCATCACCGAAGCGTTCACCGACAGCGAGACCGGTGCCATCCATTACGAAACGACCGATCTGCTGCTGTCACAGCTCGGGATTAACTCCATCGACGAGTTGCCACGCATCTCGCCGTTGCTCTCTGACGGCTCGGAGGGATTTGACGATGTCCGATAGTGAGAACGCCCCGGAGGGCGTGCGCTTGCAGAAACTTATGGCGGCGGCCGGAGTCGCCTCCCGACGCGTTTCTGAAGACCTGATCGCGGCTGGTCGGGTCGAGGTGAACGGCGAGGTCGTGACCGAGCCCGGTAGACGGGTCTCAGAGAATGATCGTGTTGCTGTCGATGGCGTTGCCATCCAGCTCGATACCTCCCGCCGCTACCTGATGCTCAACAAACCGGTCGGCATCGTAAGTTCGCTGCGGGATGATCGCGGCCGGCCCGACTTAGACCGCTTCGTGTCGCGCTATGAAGAGAGACTGTTCAACGTCGGTCGTCTCGACGCGCAGACCTCTGGCCTCTTGATTCTCACCAACGACGGCGAGCTTGCCCACGTGCTCGCGCACCCGTCATTTGGGGTGATGAAGACCTACATTGCCAAGGTGGAAGGCCGAGTCACCCCGCAGGTGATCGCCAAGCTGACCGCCGGCGTTGAACTTGAGGACGGTCCGATCGCCGCAGACAAGGCCCGTATTGTCGGTCGTGCCGGTGAGCGCGAGACGATGGTGGAGGTCACGCTGCACTCTGGCCGCAATCGCATCGTGAGGCGGATGCTGGACGAGGTCGGGCATCCGGTGATCGATCTCGTGCGTCGCCAGTTCGGTCCACTGCACCTCGGCTCGCTTGCTCAGGGCGACATTCGCGATCTGACCAAGGAAGAACTCGGCCAGATTCTCACCATTGCGCGCAACGCGAAGGAACAGGGCACGCACGACGGCGAGGCAGACGCCGCAGCGCCCGCAGAAGAGCAGGAAGACTGAGCATGGACGACAGCAGGGTTCACGGGCAGGTGAGGGTGGTGGGTGCAGGGCTTCTCGGCGCCAGCATCGGGCTCGGACTGCGCAACAAGGGCGTCGACGTGATCGTGCACGATGCGTCACCGGCAAACCTCAGCCTCGCGATCGACTACGGCGCAGGCAGGGCAGCCCTCGACTCCGATGCGCCCTCGCTTGTGGTGGTTGCCGTACCACCCGACGTGATCGCGACGGTGGTGGCTGCGGAACTAGAACGGTACCCGAACGCGCTCGTGACCGATGTGGCGAGCGTGAAGTTTGGGCCATTGAACGAACTGCGGGCGCTGGGTGCTGACCTCGCTCGCTACTTGGGGTCACATCCGCTCGCTGGGCGTGAACGCGGCGGTGCCATATCTGCCAGGGCCGATCTGTTTATCGGTCGCCCGTGGGTTGTCGCCCCGCACGAGGAGAACACCACCGCGCAGTTGCGCGTGATTGAAGACCTCATCCTCGACCTGGGCGCTGTGCCGGTAGAGATGGCGGCGGAGGATCATGACCGCAGCGTCGCGCTTGTGTCGCACGTTCCACAATTGATCTCCTCTATACTGGCGAAGCAGCTCACCGCAAGCACCGAAGCGGCGATGTCGCTGAGTGGCCAGGGATTGCGTGACACGACGAGGATCGCGGGGAGTAACCCTGAGCTCTGGGTGCAGATTCTGGGCTCGAATGCGGAGCCCGTTGCGGAGATTTTGCGGCACTACCGCGACGATTTAGATGGGCTGCTCAAGGTTCTCGAAGCGCCCGCAGCTCCCGGAGCACGGCGAGCCCTCGCAGAGACGCTCGCGTCGGGCAATGCCGGCGTGGCCCGCATCCCCGGCAAGCATGGTCAGGATCGGCGCTTCAGCCAACTGGTTGTTCTGGTGGACGACGCGCCGGGGGAGTTGGGGCGGCTGTTCACCGAGATGGGTGAGATCGGTGTCAACCTCGAGGACCTTCGGTTGGAGCACTCGCCGGGCGCACAGGTGGGGCTGGCCGAGATTTCAGTACTGCCAGAAGTGCGGCAGGGACTCATCGCCGATCTTGAAGCACGTGGATGGAAAATAGCGGAGGCCTGGCAGTGACAAGAACAGTGGTGGCCATCGATGGACCTGCCGGAAGCGGAAAATCCAGCGTGAGCAAGGCCGCGGCCCGCGCGCTCGGCTTCGACTATCTGGATACCGGTGCCGCGTATCGCGCTCTCGCCTGGCACGCACTCAATGCTGGTGTCGATCTCGAAGACGCCGATGCCGTAGCTGCGGCGTTGACGAGTTTCGACTATGCGATCGGTGTCGACCCCGACGCCTATTTTGTGCGAGTGGGGCAGACGGATGTCACGGATGCCATTCGCGACCCTCGCGTGTCTGCCGTGGTGAGCAAGGTTGCACGGGTGCCCGCCGTTCGCGCGCGTCTTACAGACCTCTTTCGTCTGTTCATGGCGAACGGTGTCAGGCCGGGTGTCATCACCGAGGGCCGGGACATCACCACCGTGGTCGCGCCGGACGCTCAGGTGCGGATTCTGCTCACCGCATCCGAAGAAGCTAGAATGGCGAGACGTTCCGCCGAGGTTACCGGGCAATCGGCCCAGCTCGTCGGGGAGCAACTCAGCGCGAGGGATGCACAGGATTCCCGCGTCGTTGACTTTCTCAACGCCGCTGAGGGTGTCACCACCCTCGATTCAACTTTTCTCGATTTCGATCAGACCGTTGCGGCGGTCGTCGATCTCGTGCACAAGCAAACGCGGGTCGAATAGCGCAGAGCGCGCGTCGAGACCACTTTAAGGACACAGCA
>JBDTAD010000040.1:0-3225 GCA_039924815.1 Lacisediminihabitans sp. | reverse complement strand
GGTGTGAGTGGTGGCGCATCCGGATCCTCTGCCGCGGGTTGGCGACCTTCAGATGCTTCGGCGGCGTGTGTGCGGGCCAGTTCGCCTCCCGCGGTGTTTCCCTTGCGATAGCCCGGCGTGTAGGCCGGGTCGCACCAGAGGGCCTCGAGTTCTGGCGTGAGCCACAAAAGGGTGACCGAGGCACCGCCCATGTCGAGGCTCGTGACGAGTTCGCCGCACTCCGGCTCAACAATGGTCAGGCCCTCGGTCTCGAGCAGTTTGGCGACGTGCGCGTAGAGCACGAAGAGCTCTTCGCACTTGATCGTGCCGAGTCCGTTGACGATGAGCGCGAGCCGATCGCCGGCATCCGGGGGGCGCTCGAGCAGGAGCGGTTTGAGCAGCAGCGTCGCGAGCTCTGCGGCAGAAGTGATTTCGTGCTCACTGATGCCCGGCTCGCCGTGGATGCCGAGGCCGAGCGACATCGTGCCCTCAGGAACGGTGAACAGTGGGGCGTCGGCGCCGGGAAAGGTGCAGCCAGAGAAGGCCACGCCGAGCGTGAAGGTGTTGTCGTTCGCGGCGATGGCTAAGCGCTCGACCTCGTCGAGATCGAGACCGCGTTCCGCTGCGGCACCGGCAATCTTGAACACCGTGAAGTCGCCGGCAATGCCGCGGCGTTTGTGGCGCTCGTTCGCCGGGGCGCTCGCCACATCATCCGTGCAGAGCACCGTGCGTACGTCAATGCCCTCGGCGCGAAGCCGGTCTTGGGCGAGTCCGAAGTGCAGAACGTCACCGGCGTAGTTGCCGAAGCTGAACAGGATGCCGCGGCCCTCGTCAGCGCGCGCGGCAACCCGGTAGGCCTGGGCCGCTGATGGCGAGGTGAAGATGTTTCCGCAGACCGCGCCGGTGGCGAAGCCCTTGCCCACGAGTCCGGCGAAGGCTGGGTAGTGCCCTGAGCCTCCACCGATGACGACGCCGACGTGCGGTTCGGCCGCGCGAGTGGCGCGCACGACGCCGCCGTCAACGCGCTCGACCAGGTACTTGTTCGCGAGAACGAATCCGTCCAGGGCATCCGAGGCGAAATCCGCCGCGTCGTCAAACAGCTTGGTCATCGCTAGTCCGCCTTCTTCGCCGACCCCGCCGAGCCGTCGCGCCCGACAACGGGAGCGCCGCGCTGTGCGACGCGGCTCTTGCCCAGAACGTAGTTGGCGTTCTTGGGCAGTGCGTGCCTGCGCAGGTAGTCGCGGTTGCTGGCGCACACGCTGAGGCCGTCACCCCCGTAATTTTCGGTGCAGATGACGCCCTGGAAACCCACCGAGACGGCGTAGCTCAGCGCCCAACGGTAGTTCATCAGGCCCGATTCGAGGGGCGCGGGCACCGAGAAGTACAGGTCGCGCTCGAGGTCTTCGTCACGCTGGTAGTTCTTGACATGCCAGAAATTGGCCCACGGCATTGTCTTCTCGACCAGCTCGACCCAGGATTCCACCGGGCGGTGCAGGCGGATGAGGTTTCCGATGTCGGGGTTCAGGCCTACCGTTTCGAGGCCGATGTCTTCTACAAGTCGCACCGAGGAGTCCCCGGTGCCGAGGTAGGTGTCTTCGTACATCTCCAGCGAGACGAGCACGCCGACCTCTGCCGCGTGGGTGCCGAGCTCGCGAAAGCGGCGCACGGCGAGGTTCCACATCTCGCGGTCATCCGGGTCGTCATGGTGTCCGTCTGCGGTCCAGAACCACAGTCGCTTCTTCTGCTCGTCGCTGAGTGCCTGATGCAGCCCGAACGAGACCACGCCGATGCCGAGCTCTGCCGCCGCATCGATGCTGCGGTGACTGTAGGCAAGGTTGTCGAGGCCGGACTCCGCGTCGATGACGCTGCGGCGGATGGCCGAAATCGAGGTCAATTCAATCGAGCTGTCACGCGCCGCGCTGGTGAGCTCGGCAAGCCTCTGCGTGCTGAGGTCGCCCGGGCGCACCCAGCTGTCGGTGAGGTCCGCGCGGTCGAACCCGGCCTCCGCCACCTGCGTGAAGGCAGTCGCCCACTCCTCGGCGGGGGCATCCTGAGCGACGTGGCCGCGCGCATCCGTTCCAGGGAAGCTGAGCATGCTGGCCGCAATGGGCCAGTCGTCGGCGCTCAGTGCTGGCGAAGTAGTGGGGACTGACATGGGCATACCTTCCGGCGCTGGATGGTCATGAAGTGCGTGGGACTAGAAACTAATCTACCAAATCACGAACGAATGTTCTTCTGCAATTAGAGAAATGTTTCGTAACTCCTGCGTGCACCGATTGAGCAGCCACGAAGTGCTCAGGGCCACCAGCGGGCGAGCCGCAGGTTCACTCGATAGACGCCGGAAGCCGCATTCACGAGCGGGGTGCCCTCGGCTTCGTAGTGTTCCAGCGCGCGATTCTCGTGGCAGACCGGGGGATGTCCGCTCGAACGCACGACCCTCCACCACGGCATCCCGTCGCCGTAGCGCGCCATCACAGTGCCTACCGCACGGGCGGCTCGCGAGCCCAATACGGCGGCCACGTCCCCATAGGACATGACCCGGCCATCCGGAATCGACGCGACGACCTCGAGCACGCGCGAGACGAAGTCGTCCTGTGCCACGTCCGCAGCCGCGACAGTAGGAATTGCCATGGAGAAACTAGGGGAGTTCGATGGCGCCAATTCTCTCGCCGTACCTAGTCTCTTCGACCACGGTGAATCCGACCCGCAGGAAAAACTCTTCCGGGCCGTCTTCTCCGGGCTCCCAAATCACCGTGAGCCTGCTGAAGCCACGCTTTTTCGCCTCGGCAGCGGCGGCAATGACGGCGAAGCGCCCAACACCCTTACCCTGGGTGTTGGCGGCAACGTTCATGCGCCAGATGCAGCTACGGAACTCTTCTTCGTGGGCATCCGGGTCGAAATTGGCCATCAGAAAAGCGACAACTTTGTTGTCTGCATCGACCACAACCCTGGACCAGTTGTTGCCTGGATCGAGGAACGGTCCGGCCATCGCGTAAGAGACGGGCTCGATGAAATGCTCTTGCCCCGGCTTCATTGATAGCGCGTTTGCTTCAACGATGTTCTTCGCCGACAGTTCTTCGAGTCTCAAGTCGCCCATCTAGACAGGCTAACCCCCACCAGCGATGTGGACCTAGTGAGTATCCACAGAGAGTTCGCAACTATCTCGATGTCGAGATACTTTGCCTCTTCTTGTAAGATTGATGGCGGCCTGAGAGAAGGCTTCATGACGGCCTCACCGAAGGCTTA
>JBDTAD010000039.1:0-11424 GCA_039924815.1 Lacisediminihabitans sp. | reverse complement strand
CCAACAGGCAGTCAGATCGTGGGCGCCGCGTGACCAACACAATACAAATTGGCCGGTTGTCTACATCTTGGACGATGCCGAAAGCGGCAGACAAAAGTGGACGTCGGGGACGTTAGACAACGTTTATGTCGGCGAAACTCTGAACGCTGACAAGCGAATGCGCCAGCATCTCGGCTCTTCGGAGAAGGAGAATTTGCGCACGATTCGAGTCATCATCGACGAGACCTTTAATAAGTCGGTGTGTCTGGATTTAGAGTCGTATCTCATCCGTCTCTTCGCGGGCGACGGCACATATCGAGTGCTGAATCGCAACGACGGGATCACCGAGGCAGACTATTTCAATCGCGCCACTTACCGTGACACATTCCGCGAAGTCTTCGACCAACTTTTGCGTGACGGGGTGTTCACGCGCAGCATCCCGGAGATCGAAAACAGCGACCTGTTCAAGCTGTCACCTTTTAAAGCATTGAGCCAGGACCAAGCGGTCGCCGTCGAAGACATTCTTGAGGGGCTCTTCGTCGACCTCAAATCCGGCGCAGGCAGCACGAGCGTGATCCAAGGCGACCCAGGAACCGGCAAGACTGTTATTGGCATTTACTTGATCAAACTTTTGGTCGATATTGCGAGAACAACGCCGATTGATGATGTCGGTGGAGATTCGCTGTTCTCGGAGTTCTTCGTTGCCGGCTACCCAGAGTTGCTCAGCAGGCTCCACATCGGTCTTGTTGTGCCGCAGCAGTCGCTTCGGAAGTCAATCCAAAAAGTATTCCGCAAAACACCCGGCCTCACGGCCGATATGGTCATGACACCGTTTGACGTCGGAGCTGCTGATAACCAGTTTGACCTTCTTATCGTGGACGAAGCACACCGGTTGAACCAGCGCGCAAATCAGCCCTCGGCATCCCAGAACAAGAAGTTCCAGGATGTCACCGAGAAATTATTCGGGGTAGACGACAAAACGAAAACTCAGCTGGACTGGATTCGCGCGAAGAGTAAGCACCAGATTTTTCTCCTCGACGCGGCACAAAGCGTTCGACCATCGGATGTGCCTCGGGAGTTGCTCGACGATCTAGCACAGCACTCGAAGCTTGCCCGGCGTTACTATCCGCTCGTCTCGCAAATGCGGATTCAAGCGGGTTCAGATTACGTGGCGTACATTAGGCGTCTTTTCGGCGTGGCACCGATGATTAGTTCTGTGGCATCCGTCACGCCGGAAGAATTCGACGGTTATGACTTTCGGATTTTTGGCGACATAGCTGAGATGCGAGATGAAATACGCCGCAAGGACGCCGAATGGGGACTCTCGCGCTTAGTTGCCGGGTATGCATGGGAGTGGAAAACCAAGAACGACAAGACCGCCTTTGATATTGAGGTTGAGGGGAGCCAATTCCGCTGGAATGGCTCCCAGGTGGACTGGATCGCGTCGAGCGGCTCGCTGGATGAGGTCGGTTCCATTCATACGGTGCAGGGATACGACCTCAATTACGCGGGAGTCATCATCGGCAACGACCTGCGTTACGACCCTCGGTCAAAGAAGCTATTTATCGATCGAGCGTCGTACTTCGACAAGAAGGGCAAGGAGAACAATCCAGCGCTCGGCAAGACCTACTCGGACGACGATTTACTGCGGTTCATCACAAACATCTATGCAGTACTCCTGACCCGCGGAATCCGCGGAACATTCCTCTACGTCTGCGATCCAGAGTTGCGCGCATACCTGAAGCAGTTCATTCCGAGCGACTGACTGACGAGTGCGGGGCCAATCGTGCTCTAGTGCCGAACAGCAGCGCTCTCCACACTCCGCGAACGTCCGTTTGCATTCGGGATGTCGATACGGTTCTCGGGGTCGCCGAGGCTCACCGTCTTCTCCTCCCCAGCCCGCCTTTCCCGGATTTGTCCACAGCCGAACGGCGGATGTCGGCCGTGATTCGTAACGTGCAATCACCAGGGCAGATTGCCGGGTGCGCACCGCGCAGCAGCACAGTAAAGGACCACAGCAATGGACAACCCATTGACGACCACCTCAACAATCGATCCCATCCTGAGCGAGTTCTTTGGCTCGCAACTCGACGGTAAAAAGGGAGTTACGCGACGGCGGATCGAAGACGTAGAGGCCTGCCTGCGAGCGTGCATCGAGATGGAGGCCGAGCGCATTCTGGTGAGTTCTGACCTTCTGTTGCTCGCCTCCGAGCGAGAATTCGACCCGGTAGGGGCAGTCGCGCGCGTCATGCACGCCGAGGACCTGATCTTCATCCTGTCGATCTTTGTCGGGCCGCAGTGGCAGCCCACGGACCCGAGGCAGCGACAGATTCACTTGCGCATAACCGAACTGCTGACGAGGTATCTGTTGCGCCTGAGGCTGGTTGACGGTGAAGGTCTCTGTTGCCCGCTGCTCGACATCGAATGCGGAATCAGTCGCGGCAGGGACGAGCTGAGGCGGCTGCGGCACGCGATCAAGGTGGCGAGCGGTGCCTAGCCGCTGGGTGATTTGGTCGCAGTCCGCGATGGACAGTAAATGGTGATCGCCAACAGAGGAAAGGTCGTTGTGCGAGAAAACGCGTTCTGTTCCGCCGCAGTGAGTTTCAATAAAATAAACGTGTAATAGCGTTTATGAGGCAGCGCGGCTGTTCAGTTCGCGTCTGGCTCGTAACTCAGATATAGCTGTTAGTGTTTAACACGAAACAACGAGCAGCGCGTCGGTTCACACCCTCCAGCGGTTCGGACCCTTGGAGTTTTGCTACGGCCCTCCGAGGGTTGTTTTATTTGGCGCGTGCACACGGGCCAGCTAAGTCTCGGGTGTGGTGTCTACCGCGAAGCCAAGGTGCAGAATCTCGCCGGTCGTTGCCTTGCGGACGATGGTCTTCGTGCGTAACGGCTCAAACCATCGCGAATTCCCGAGCGCCAGCCGCCTGCGGAGCACGGATGCGACGACGTCAGGTCCCCAGAGAAGTGGCTCGCTTGATGGTGTGCCGGGATGGAACCTAATATCGCGGGTCGAGTGCTTACGCTGCAACGCCCGGACTGTGGCACTATCGGTCTCTTCTTCGATTCCCTTGCGGCGTCTCTCGAAAACAATCAGGCTCACCTCGTGGGCCCGATCGAGAATCATTGAGATAGCCGAGAAGCAGTGCCGCCGTGCTGCTTCCGCATCATCATGGAACCGCTCTAGGTCCACATCAATAACGCAGAGGAGCGTAGAGCGGTCGTGGGCAAGGAATGAAACAAACTCTTTGATCGTTTCTCGTCCCGACTCCGAGCCATACGAACTGGTGGTGTGCCAATAGTTTCCGTCAACCACGTTGACGAGTGCCGCGCGGAGGCGGTCGCGATCGTCTCCCTGAATAATCAGCGCACTCATGATGTAGAAGCGCTTGCGGCCACGGGTCGTTTCATAAGCCTCATCGAGGTACGCAATAACTCTCGGGGAGCGGCCATAAAGCGCGTTCAGGCGACTGTCGGTCACTCGATATGGCACTAGCCCAGCATAGGGAGCGACGGCGAACCAGAACTGTAGCTATGCACAGGCTGGTGGCTCAGCACCGCCGAGCCTGAACGGTATCTGCACATGACGCGCGACGTTGGGGCCAGGGGGCAGCACTGCGAACTCGGGCGTCACAGGCACCTGACAAGATATCTCTGAGCACGAAAGTCGGGTTCGGTGCAGGGGAGGAGTGATCTGCGTGTCTGCCCTGGGTAAGTCCCACCAATTTCGCCAACTTGTTGAGTCGGATGCGACCTGGCGACTCTTGCGCGCCGACAACGCTCCCGTCATCGCCGCACTGCTCGACGAGCACCTGGGCGGCGAGAGCCGTCGGCTACTCGCGGCAGAACTATACGAGGCCATCGATCACGACCTCGACACACTGCGCGCCCACAACTTTGAACTACCGCAGACGGCGCAGGCGTACTGTGCCGAGTGGCGGAAGGCCGGGTTTCTGGTACGCAGGCCTGCCGGAGACGCGCGCGAGGAGACCTTCGAGTTGGCACCTGGCGCGCTCGCCGCGCTCCGGTTTCTCGAACAGCTCGCGTCCCCTCGTGCGACCGTCACCGAGTCCCGGCTATCGAACATCGCAGCACAACTAAGCCAGCTTGCGATCGACACCGACCCGGACACAACACGCCGGCTCGAACAATTGCACGCCCAGCGCGACCGCCTCAATGCGCAGATCGAGCGGATTAGCTCGGGTGACGACGACACGATCGACGCCTCCCTCGCAGCCGAACGAGTGTATGACATCCTCGCCCAAGCCGGAGAGCTCCCCAGCGACTTCGCTCGGGTGCGGGCCCGCTTTGAGGATCTCAATCGCGATCTGCGTGCGCGCATCGTGGAATCGGATGCTTCGCAACGCACGGTGCTCGACGAGGTGTTTCGCGGCGTCGACCTGATCGCGGAGTCCGAGGAGGGGCGCAGCTTCTCAGGGTTCTCGACTCTGGTGCTGGACCCGGCGGTCGGCACTGCTTTTGATGACGATATTGCCCACGTGCTCGAGCGCGAGTTCGCCGGAGGGCTCAGACCCGCAGATCGCCGTTTTCTCCGGCGGTTTATTGCAACTTTGAAAGACCGCAGCGGCGAAATCCACGACGTGATAACAGCGTTTGCTCGCGGCCTTCGCCGTTATGTGCAATCGCAGGACTATCAGCGTGACCGGAAGTTGCGAGAACTGCTGCGGGATGCCCAAGGCGCAGGAGTCGAGGCCTCCCGGTACATCAAGCCGTATTCCCCAACTGGTCTGCAGCTCGAATTATCAGCCGTCACGCTCACCAGTGCCGGTGCCATTCGTCTGCACGATCCCGGTGAGCTGAACGTAACTGTTCCCATCGTTCGACACGAACCCGAAACTGTCGACCTGGAGATGCTCCGAGAGCTGGCCCGCGCCACGGAGATTGACTTCGCTGAACTTACTAAGGCCGTCAATGATGTGCTTACTCACGTCGACCAGTGCACGGTCGGCGAGGTGCTCGAACGCTATCCTGCAACGCAGGGGGTTGCGAGCGTGGTCGGCCTGCTCACCCTCGCCGCCACCCAGGGCACCATCGCTGAGGGCCTCGGCGCTGAGGACATTGAGACAGTGCGCTGGCGAGGCGTCGACGATCACGCGCGTGCGGCCAGCATCCGAACCCACCGCTTCACGGGGAGACTGCAATGAGTGAGGAACCAGAAATCGAGACCTCCGCCAAACCACTGTGGAACGGTGACACCGGCGTGCTTGCCGAGCAGTCGCGTCGAGCGGTGCTCGAACTGATCAAGGGGCCGTACCTCGCAGGCTCCACCTCGGCCACGCTCTGGTCGGCGTTGCTGGCCGACGAGGCCGCGATCCGGTCGCGACTGCACGAACTCTTTCTCGAACTGGTGATCGATCGGTTCGGCGAGTTCGCGTTTGTGCGCAATGTGGCCACCGAAGAACTTGTCGTGCCGAAGGCTGTGCGCACCGCGTCGCTCACCTTTCTCGACACCGCAATGCTGCTGGTGCTGCGACAGATGCTGCTGAGCGGCGAGGGCGACGGGCGGGTGATAGTCGGTCAGGAGGAGGTCTTCGAGCAGTTGCGCGTCTACCGCACCGCCGACCGCGACGAACAAGACTTCGATCGCCGACTGAACTCCTCGTGGAACAACATGAAGAATAAGTTGCGCGTGATCCATCAGGCCGGGGCTGAGGACCGCGCGGAGATCTCGCCTGTGCTGCGGCTGATCGTTGACGCCGAGCAGGTGAGCGCGATCAGTGCCGAATACCGTCGGATCGCCGTCGGTGGGCATGCCCCGGTTGATACAGCGGAGGCTGCAGACGACGAGGAAGGGCAGACCACATGACGTTGCTTGAAATGCCCGCAGGTACCGACCCCAATGAGCAGGCTCCGGATGCCAGCAGCCGTCGCCTGCACGTTGGCCAGTGGCGTCTTGCCAGAGTTGAGGTGCTCAACTGGGGCACCTTCGACGGGCTCTACGAGGTAGACATCGCGCGGCAAGGCCATCTGTTCACCGGGGCATCCGGTTCCGGTAAGTCGTCCTTGCTCGACGCGATCGCCACGGTGATCACTCCCGACCGCTGGCTGCGTTTTAACGCGGCGGCGCAGGAATCTTCCGCTCGCAACGACGACCGCAGTCTGGTCAGTTATGTTCGCGGGGCGTGGAGCAAAGAAGCCGACGAGCATCTGGACCGCGCGGTCAGCACCTATCTGCGCAAGGGGGCGACCTGGAGTGGCATCTTGCTGCGCTACGACAACGAGCGGGATGCGCCGGTCACTCTGGTAAGACTGTTTCACCTGCGCGGTTCAAGCGTCGACAAGAGCGACCTGAAGGACGCTTGTGTCATCAGCCGCGACTCGGTGTCACTGCTCGACTTCAGTGAGCTTGTTGCCTCTGGGATCGAGGCTCGCCGTATTAAAAGCACCTGGCCCGACGCCGCCGTCACAACGAACTGGTCCCACGGACCGTTCTACGCCAAGCTGCAACGCCTGCTCGGAATCGGCAGCCTGAATGCGTTGCAGTTGCTACACAAGACCCAGTCGGCGAAGAACCTGGGCGGCCTCGACCAACTGTTCCGCTCGTTCATGCTCGACGAACCGGCGACGTTTAAGCGCGCCACGAACGCCGTCGAACAGTTTGGCGAACTGCGTGACGCGCACCATCACGTGGTTGAACTGCGCCGCCAGTCTGAGCACCTGCAGGCGCTCGAAGTGTCGATCGCCCAGTATGAGCGCGCATCTTTGGATGCCACAGAGGCCGAGCGGCTCGCCAGCTTCATCGATCCGTTCCAGGACCGATTGACGCTGCGACTGGCAGGCGAGGAACGCGGGACGCTCCGCGCCGAGCAGGCGCAATCCCAGGAGTCCGCGCACCGTGCCGACGCCGCGCGCGACGACGCTGCCGAGCGACTGCGGGCCGCGGAACGCTGGGCATTGCAGCTCGGAGGTTCGGACGCTGCGCAATTACAGGGTCGGATCGCGGATGCGACAGCCGCCGCGGCCGCAACGCTCGGCCGGTGGCAGCGGTTCGGCGAGGAACTCGGCCGCGCCGGCATCGCTGCACCGCCAGCGACCGGGTCGGAGTTCGGCGAACTGCAGGAGTCATCCCGCCACGAGCTCGCACAGGCGGCACCAGCGCTCGCCCACGATACGGATGACAACCAGCACTACTTCTCGGCCAGAGATGAGCTGAAGAAGATTGACCACGAGCTCGATGAACTGCGCACCCGAAAAAGCAATTTGCCGGCACAGCTGCTGCTCGCGCGCAAACAACTCGCCGATGAACTCGGCTTGGGTGAGGCCGCACTGCCGTTCGCCGGTGAGCTGATCGAGGTGCTGCCCGAGTATGCAGAATGGACTGGCGCAATCGAACGCGTGCTGTACCCGCTAGCGAGCGCGCTCTTGGTGCGTGACCAGCACCTCGCCGAAGTGCGGCGAAAGGTGGAACAGCGCACCCTCGGCGCGCGGCTGGTATTCGAGGCGGTTCCGGCGATCATCGGGCCGCCCAAGGCGGCGAAGTCGGACCGATCACTACTGCACCGCATCCGAGTGACCACCGGCGTATTCGGCGATTGGTTGCAGACGCGGGTCGCGGCCGAGTTCGATTATTCCTGTGTCAACCACCCCGATGGGCTCGACGGAGTCGAGCGAGGCGTGACCATTGGTGGGCAAGTGAAGAAGTCGGCCCGCCGCTACGAGAAGAATGATCGCCACGCTGTCGGCGACCGCAGGCAGTGGATTCTGGGCGCGGACAACGAGGCGAAAGTGGAGCTGCTGCTCGAACGTCGGCGGGCGGCGAGCCGTCAACAGGACGAGTCCCGGTCGCGACTCGACCGCGCCGCAGCCGAGCGCGACGCCACGGTGAAGCGTCGCACGGTGCTGGAGAGCATCGTGCGCCAGGATTGGGGGGAGCTCGATCGCGTTGCCGCGGATGATCTGGTGCGCACTCGGCAGCAGCAACTGGACGAGCTTACGACCGGAAATATCGAACTGCATGACGCAATCACGGCGGAACGCGAGGCCGGCGAGCGAATGCGCGACGCCGAGGCTGTCGCTCGGGACGCAGGGCTGCAGCTCGGCCGGCTGGAAGATCGCTTAGCTGAGGTCGATACGTTGATACAGCACTTATCTGCTCGATCGATCGACGGTGCTATCACGGAAGGCGACGCTGTTGCGCTGGAGAAGCGCTACCGGTCGGTG
Source organism: Lacisediminihabitans sp. (assembly GCA_039924815.1). Taxonomy (GTDB): domain Bacteria; phylum Actinomycetota; class Actinomycetes; order Actinomycetales; family Microbacteriaceae; genus Parafrigoribacterium_A. Next base: position 3,261 of record JBDTAD010000039.1, on the reverse strand, counting down.
CAGCGCAAGATCAGTCGACAGAATGTGGACGAGGTTGGCCGCAAGGTTGCCGACGCGCTGCACCGCGAGTCCAATGCCGCACAATCGGCGTTGCGGGCGGCAGAGTCTGCCTTCGCGAAGGGAGCGATCGTATTTCGAACACAGTGGCTGGCAGCTTCCGCTGACCTGACCGAATCGATCGAGGACCGTGCTGGTTACCGGGCGCTGCTCGCCGATATTCAGGCGCGCGGTCTGCCAGAGCACGAGGGCAATTTTCTGCGCCTATTGCGAGAGAAGTCTCGGGATCTGATCGGGCATCTGCTCTCCGACATTCGCGATGCGCCGAAGCAGGTGGTAGACCGGATCGATCCCGTGAACGCCTCCCTCGGGCGGTCACGGTTCGACGTCGAGCGGTATCTGCGCATCGAGGTGAAGACCCGGAGGGCGCCGGAAGTAATCGAATTCATGAGCGACCTCAAGACAGCGGTCGACGGCGCCTGGAACGATGAGGACCTCGCGGCGGCCGAAGTCCGGTTCGCGGTGCTGAACCGCGTGATGACCCGACTCGGCTCCAGCAACAACGCGGACGTCTCGTGGAAGCGTCGCTGCCTGGACACCCGGGAGCACGTCACCTTTATGGCGCACGAGGTTGACCTTGCGGGGCGGGTGGTCAATGTTCACGACTCCAGCGCTGGGCTCTCGGGTGGCCAGCGGCAGAAGCTCGTCATTTTTTGCCTCGCTGCGGCGCTGCGCTACCAACTTGCCGCCGACGAAGACGAGGTGCCGTCCTATGCCACGATCATCCTCGACGAGGCATTCGACAAGGCCGACAGTCGGTACACGAGAATGGCTATGGACGTGTTTGTCGAATTCGGTTTCCACATGATTCTGGCGACGCCGGAGAAGTTGCTGCAGACGATCGAGCCATACGTCGGTGCGGTCTCCTCAATCACGAATCCGACCCGGCGGGAGTCCCTGATCGCGAGCCTCATGTTCCGACCAGATGACTCCGTCTCTGGAGCCTGACGGTGAAGCTCAGCATGGTGACCGTGGCGGATGCCCGACAGCGTGCGCGAAAGCTGGTCGAGCGAGACCAACGTCAGTGGGCAGCAACCGACGGAGATGCCGTCCGGTTTGAGATCGTGTTGCATCCGCCGATTGAGCGGACTGTTCAGGCCGATGTGGCCGGCGCGGTCGCATGGACTCACTCTTGGCGAGAGCTGGCGTCTACTGCACCCGCGGCAGAAATCACCTGGGCTGACCGGCATTGGCCGAGTGTTGGGAGGCAATCGGTACCGGAACGGTGCGTGCTGCTCGGAGCTGATGCGATTGCCAGTTTCGCGGGGCCAACTGCTGCCCGCGAGTGGCGCACGTTGCGGGAGCGCGCTGATCGGCTACGCATCGCGTTCGCCGAGTCCGAAGCATCCGTCGGCCCGCTGGCAACGGCGATCCGAATCCATGGGAGCACGCTGCAGCGTCTGGCAGACGCAGACTTCGTTACCCTCATCGACGTTGTTGCCTGGTTGGTCGACAATCCCGCATCGGGATGGCGGATCCGGCAGTTGCCGATTCGCGGGATCGACACCAAGTGGCTGGAGCGGCATCGGTCGGTTGTGGAGGGACTGCACGCAGCGGTCGCAGGACGTGAATCGCTCGGGCTCCTTGCGCCGCCGCCGCAGGTGCGGGTTCGCTTCCTCGACCCGGCACTGCGACCGGGCGGTATCTGCGATATCACTGCGCCGGTGGAGGAATTAGCGGTGCTGGATCTCGCACCGGGCACCGTATTCGTGTTTGAGAACCTCGAAACCGTGCTCGCCATGCCGGACATGCCGGGCGCAGTTGTCGTGCATGGAAGTGGGTATGCCGCGCGGCGACTCAGCGCCATCCCATGGATTCAGAGCGGCGCAATCATTTATTGGGGGGATCTCGATTCTGACGGGTTTGCCATTCTGCACGCCCTGCGATCGGGCTGCTCGAACGTGACGAGCGTGCTCATGGATGAGGAGACGCTACTCGCGTACCAGGACCTCTGGGTGCCGGAGATCAAGCCGGCAGTTGGAGTGTATTCGACGCTGACAACGGGGGAGTTGCGGGCGCTGGAGCGCATCCGTGCTGCTGGGAACATCCGTCTCGAACAGGAGCGTATCGGCTGGGAATATGCGCTGGGGCGGTTACTTGGAGCAGCGGAGGCTTTGCGTGTCGTTACGAAGCCGCAGCCGTGACGACCGTAGCTCGCGCTACTTCTGGATCTCGAACTCCGCTGTTGTGACACCAATGCAGGTGTCCTCAACGAAGTTCATGCCGGCAGCGTTGGCAATGCCGTGAGCCTCGTCCGAGGTGATCTCCATCTGCAACCACAGCGTCTTTGCTCCGATGGCCGCGGCCTGTCTGGCTACGTCTGCAGCCTCCTCGGAGGGGCGGAACACATCCACTATGTCCACAGGAACGGGGATCTCGGCAAGGCTGTGATAGGTCTTTTGCCCCAGTATCTCGTCCGCGTGTGGATTGACGGGAATGACGGTAAACCCTGCCTTCAGCAGCCGCCGCGGAATGCGCTGAGCGGCCTTCTTCTCGTGCCGTGACGCGCCAACCACCGCGATCGTGGTTGATTCGTCTAGCAACTCGCCCAAGCGCTGATCTGTCATCGGCGTACTCCTCATTCCTTGGTAGTCCCTACCTGCGTGATGCGGGCTGAGACAAACTCCACAATATCGGCTAGTTCGTCTTGCGAAATCGAGTGCGCCATCTGGTAGCGATGTTCCTGTGCGTCGGAGTGATCCTTGAGCCAGCGGTGGGTCTCGTCTATGGCTACCGCGGGAATTATTTCATCTTGGTCGCCGCGTCCCCAGAACACTGGCATCCGCGGCGTGCGAGCGGACAGAGCGGCATCACCCGGATGCTCGGCGCCGCCCAGAAAACCGCTCAACTGCACCACGTAATCGAAGCGTTCCGGTGCTTCCCGGATAAGTTGCAGAGCCATGCATCCGCCCTGTGAGAAGCCCATCAGGCCGATGCTGCTCGGCACCATATCGAGGCCATCGATCCAGCGCAGCACACCACGTGCCGAAGCATCGAGCAGTGAGGTGTCGCCACCGCGCACACCCGCGTCAAACCAGGCGAAGCCGCCGCCGTAACCGAGCGGGGCCCGTACGGACGCCACCACCAGACCGGGTGGTAGAAAACGGTTAAGCCCGAAAAGGTCGCCCTCGTGGCTGCCGAGGCCGTGCATCATCACGAGAAGCGGTTTGCCGGCGCGCTCCTCCGGCGGCACATTCCACATGA
>JBDTAD010000038.1:0-1765 GCA_039924815.1 Lacisediminihabitans sp. | reverse complement strand
CACGGTTCGATTCGGTGCTGACCCGCAAACTTCGGCGCTGGATGTGAATTGCCGTGCACACGAACTCGACAATCTGTATGTGATCGATGGTTCGTTCATGCCATCAATCGGGGCGGTCAACCCGACCCTCACGATCATCGCGAATGCTCTGCGCGTCAGCGAACACATTGCCGGTCGACTCGCCTAGCCGTCGTCATAGCACACGCGTGGGAAAGCCGGGATTGCTAAGACACATCAATCAGCGGACGTTATGCCACAAAATAGCTCAGTAGCGCACCGCTTCGGGGAGGAGCGCTTCAAGCGACTCCACTTCTGCGAGGCTGCACATTTCTGTTGCGGCCCGTGCGGCAGTCGCGCTTCCTGCGGCCACAGCGGTACGGAACGCGGACTGAGGGTCATGACCCTGCGACAGGCGCCACACGAAAGCACCCAGAAAAGCATCCCCCGCGCCCACTGTGCTCAGCACCTCGACCTGCGGTACCGGCAAGCGGATGACCCCCTCGGCCGAGGCGAGTACCGCACCAGCGTTGCCGAGAGTTAACGCGACCAGCTGGGCCGAGCCGCGGGACACCAGTTCGGATGCCGCTTCCACTTCCAGTTGTTCACTGACCAAGTCCCGGCCCACCAACTCGCCGAGCTCGCGGCGGCTGGGTTTCACCAGATATACCCCTTCAGCCACTGCCTCGGCCAACGCCTCACCCGAGGAGTCCACGATGGAACGCGCGCCGTGAGCGTGGGCGAGACGTGTCACCCTGGCGTAGAAGTCCGCCGGTACGCCGGGAGGCAGGCTTCCGCTGGCCACGACGTAGCCTCCGGGAAGCACCGCGGCGTCAAGCGCTTCGAGGCAGCTGCGCCACTCGGGTTCCGAGAACTCTGGGCCCTGAAGCACGAAACGGAATTGCTCGCCCGATCCCGTCTCATTGACGGTAAAACTCTCCCGGGTCGTGCCTGCGATCGATACGGCAAGACTCGGCACGCCCTCGGCCTCCAGCAGAGCGCTGTACGTCGCACCGGTGAGACCACCCACCGCGTAGACAGCCAGCGCTTCGCCACCGAAGCTGTGGATGGTGCGCGACACGTTAACGCCGCCCCCACCCGGATCGATCCGGCTCGGTCCGCAGCGCAGTTTGTGCTCGCTCATCACCGTCGCGGTCGATGTGCTCACATCAAGTGCCGGATTCATGGTCAGCGTTACTATCCCGCCCGTGCCTGACCCACTCGCATTCGAAGCTGAAACGTTGATGGATGCCATGCTCACCACTGTATGGACATTCCTGCTCGATATACCTCTATGCTGCAGGCTTCACGGAGAGTACTGTTCGCGCATGATCACATCAACCCGACGTTTTCCTCGGCTCTCGTCGCGCCTCGGCGCGCTCTCGCTTCTGACTCTTGTTCTGGTCTTTGGCGCTTCTGTAGCACCCGCTACTGCCGCGGTATCAACGCGGTGGGTTCCGTCGCACTCGACGGCAAACTATGTCGCACTTGGAGACTCGTTCACCTCTGGCCAGGGTGCCCCACCCTATCTCAGCGGTAGATGTCTGCAGAGCAAATACGGAAGCTACCCCGTCATCACCGCGGCCCTCAGCCGTTACAAACTGGCGGCTAATGAGTCCTGTTCCGGGGCAAATACCGCGGTGGTTCAAGCGCAACTTTCGCAGTTGCCGAGCGCCTTGAAGGGTGCCGCGTCGCCCATCCGCTTGGTCACACTGACGGTGGGCGGGATTGATGCGGGCTCCGATCAGGTGCTCGCGGCCTGTGCTCC
>JBDTAD010000037.1:0-3404 GCA_039924815.1 Lacisediminihabitans sp. | reverse complement strand
AGCCTGGCCGCCGGTTCCCACTTCATGGTGCGCACGTTCCAGAATGAGACCAGCCTCGATGAGTTTGAGGCTCATGTCGTCACGGAGGTCAGCCTGCTTGTCGACCGGGCTGACCGGAAAGTATCCGCCCTTGAAAGGTGTTTTATTCCCGAGGTTGCCGCCCTCTTCCTTGCGGCCAGAGTTCCAAGCCCCTTCGTCGGAGTCGACGGCGTAGAAGCTCTCGTTCTGACGAACGTCGTAGCGAACGTCGTCGAAGATGTAGAACTCGGCCTCTGGAGCGAAGAACGCGGTGTCGGCAATGCCGGTGGAAGCAAGGTACTTCTCGGCCTTCCTCGCAATTTGACGCGGATCTCTGGCGTAGATTTCGCCGTTGCGCGGGTTGTAAATGTCAAAAATCATGATCAGAGTGCGCTCGATGCGGAACGGGTCAATGTACGCGGTCGACACGTCCGGGATCAGCTGCATATCTGACTCGTGGATCGAGGCGAAGCCACGAATGGAGGAACCGTCGAACATCTGGCCGACGGAGAAGAACTCCTCGTCCACTGTTGACGCCGGAATGTTGAAGTGCTGTTGAACACCGGGGAGATCGGTGAACCGGAGGTCAAGGAACTTAACGTTGGTGTCCTTGATGAACTTGAGCACTTCTGATGAATCACTGAACATGGAAAGAACTCCAATGGGTTTGCTACGGGGATGACTGCAGTGTGCAGCCATTCGTGATGCTATTCGTGAGGGGTTTCGACGCAGTGTCGCGATTGTTTCGAGGATGTTACGTGACTCATCCATCCTAGGATTGAAATATGACAGCCTCACAGCCCCCGCTCGCTACCGCGCCGAATGACTGGCCGGGCAAAGGGCTCGGGCTTGCAGAATCTGGACCACGGTCGATAGCGCGTTTAGGTCGCAGATTTGCTGCGTTGCTCGTGGACTGGCTGCCGGCCTATCTCGTCTCCCATGCCTTCTTTGGCGCTAACGTCTGGGTGACGTTGGCCATCTTCGCAGCGCTTCAGATTCTCTTCATCTCGCTACTGAGCGGCAGCATTGGACACCTCATCCTCGGAATGCGCGTGGTGCCGGTCGCGGGTGGTTGGGTGGGGTTTGGCCGCCCAGTGCTCAGAACGCTACTGCTCTGCATCGTTATTCCAGCAGTTATTTGGGACCGCGATCAGCGCGGAATGCATGACCGAATCAGTGGAACCATATTGGTGCGTCGCTAAAACGTTCCTACCTCAGAGCCAGATCAGGCTCTACGCTGAGCGCGCACCTTGGTCGGGTCGACGCCCTTGGGGATCGGAAGCTTGCTGCTGGTGAGGGATTTAAGTCGGTTGCTCACTGTGAAGACCTCCGCCTTTGACAGAGTGCGTTTGATCCTGCCCATCTTGCCCGCGAGCTTGTGCAGAGGGATGGAGTCTGGATCGGGTCCAACGTGCAGGTTACTGATGACCACATTCGGAAGCACACGCGAGATACGGCGGCGCTCCTCGTCCAGCATTTTGTGCGTACGCGACTGCGGACCCTCACCGATGAGCACGACGCCACCAGGCCCGACAGCGCGGTAGATCGCGTCCTGTGTTCTTGGGCTGACGGCTACGGGCATTTCGCTCGCAGTCCAGCCACGTCTGAGCGAACTCTTCAACACGGCACCGACGGCGCCGGGCTGGCCTTTGATCTGCGAGTACGCCGCCTTTTCGGCGCGGCGGCCGAGCACGATGAGGAAGGCGAGCATGCCGCCGAGCACGCCGGTGACGATCCAGAGGGCAAAGCTGAGTGGATTGGTTCCGGACAGAACGAAACCCAGGATGAGCGCGACGGCAATCGGGGCCACGAAGGCGAGTGCCATCCACCAGATCGCGTTCGAATCGTTGCGCCGGGTCATCTGGAAGACCTGGTACATCTGCTTTAGACGACCGGGTTCCTTCGCGGAATTTGCTGCGGTTGTTTTCTCACGTGCCATGCTCTCAAGGATAAGGCCTGCGCCTACCTTGGCGACCCACTCGCTACCGTGCGTGGGTTGGCCGCGACACGGAGCGCTCAGTCTTCTCCTCCACACCCTCCGGCCTCGCAGCGTGTGTCACAGCACCCGTCTTTGAGCGGGGGACGCGCGCATCCACGCGACACACTGGCGTGTGTGGACATTATCGGCGGGTATCGGCTCGTGCGGAGGCTCGGCGTGGGCGATCGGGCCGAAGTGTTTCTGGGGCATTCCGATCGTGCAGATGCGACCCACGGTTCGACCGTGGCCATCAAAATATTTCGTCCTGGAGTGGATGAGCACAGCATCGACGAAGAGGTCGCCGTTCTCTCTCGCACGAACTCGCGGCATCTTCTGCGTGTGAACGATGTCGCGACAGCGGCCACAGGGCGACACTGTCTGGTGCTACCTAGGCTGAGCGGAGGCAGTCTGGGCAGGCTTCTCGCAGATCGCACGCAACTTGAGCCGGGGGAGGTCGTGACCATCCTTGCTCCGCTCGCTGATGCCATCGCACAGCTTCACGAGTTGGGATGCTGCCACGGCTCCCTTCGCCCGCGCTCGGTTCACTTTGATGAGCTGGGCGCACCCGTTCTGGCTTGCTTCGGGCGAGCGACGACGTTCGGCATTCGCAAGGGGACCGAGGAAATAACGCAGGCTACCCCTGCCGAAATGATGGCGGAACCACGGGTCGCGGATGATGTGCAGCAGCTTCGAACCTTGGCAGTCCTGGTGCTGGCGAGAACGGCGCAGGGTCATACCAGTGCTACCGAACCTGAACTGCTGGAGTGGCTGAACGCCACCCAGCTGGCCGCTGCGGTAACAACTTTCCCACGCGAGCTGAGGGACCGGCTTTTTGATCTGGCACCGGCACTTCCGGTGGGTGTTCAGCTAGAGCCGAAACCGCAACCGTCAAGATCTCCTGCGAGTGGCCCGCACCTGATGGTTCGCGAGGACTCTGGCCGGGCTGCCGATCAACCAGCCTTAGATGGTTCATCGAGCAGGCCGGAAACGAGCGTCACACGGTCGCTTCTGTCTCGAGTCCGCACATCGTTCGCTTCTCGATTCCGGGACGCGGTCGTCGAGCCCGCGCACCAACCCACCGAAGCACTGCTGCGCCGGCTGGTACCCGCGTTGACAAAAGTGCGCAGACCGTTCTGGATCGCCGGTGGTATTGGCTTTGCTGCGCTCGTTCTTGCAGTTGCGCTCGTGACCTCGGCTAGCGGCTCTCGTCAGGTGCATCGGTCCGAGACCGGCGTCAGCGCGCAAAGCTCTGCTTCTTCTCGCGAAGAGAGTGCGTCCACGCGGCCATCGGCTCCCACGACGGTCGCAGTGAACGGATCGCAAGCCTCTGACGGCGCCGAGGCGGCGACGGATGATCCGGTCGCTGCTGTGAGCGTTTTGTTGCGCACACGCGAACGCTGCATCCGCG
>JBDTAD010000036.1:0-3310 GCA_039924815.1 Lacisediminihabitans sp. | reverse complement strand
GCGCGGCACCGCAGCCGAGCTGGCCGAGTGGGCCGCTGGCGGTGTGAAGGGTGAGATCTGCATCGTGGTCGAGGGCGCCGTCGCCCGTGAGATCGATCTGGAGACCGGGGTCGCGCAGGTGCTGCGGCTGGTGGCCGATGGCATCCGTTTGAAGGATGCTTCGGCCGAGGTCGCCGAGGCGACCGGACTCGGTAAACGTGAGCTGTATGAAGGTGCGCTCGCCACTCGGGCAGGGCGCTAGGTCACAACGCGACTAGCTGCCGTAGGGCTTGAACACGGAAACGTCGGGCCCGTTCCACGAAACTTGGTACTGATTGAAGCCGAGTGTCATTGCCTGATTCGTGAAGTCGGCTGGCGTGGTGCAGAGCGCTGCGCCTGAAGTGGATTTGCTCTCATAGACCAGCAGGCATAGCTCGGCTTCAGTGTTGCGCCCAGCCCAGACTTGAACGCCTATGGTGTCCCCGCCAAGAAACCGCACCGTCGACTTAGTCAGGTTCTGCACGAGGTTCGGAAGAGGGAACGTGTCGTCCGCACTGCGCGGTCGTGCGAGAATTCTTTCCGCCGCCGCAAGATCGCCCCCGGGTTGCCCAGAGCCGTTTGTTCCGAGAGCAAAACTGGGGTGGGTGATCGGTGTCGGTGCCGAAGGATGCTCGGCACTCCACAGCGAGCCACCGACTGCCCCGATCGCCAGCGACACCAGAACGATGGGAACCAGCCAGATTGCGCGCACCGCAGCCCTTGACCGGGTATCCGTTGTGTCGGCCTGCGCGGAGGGAGTGTTCGAGTCGGTGGAGAGCGGGATGTCCGCAGCGACCGAGCCGGTGTGCTCGGCCACGTGCGGCTCGCTGGCAGGGCCCTGCGCGGCATCCGATTCGACCTGTGCACTCTGAGGATGAGCCGCCTCAGGTTTCTCGAGTTCGCGCAACTCTGCGCTGGCCGCGGCTCGCGCTTCGGCGGTGCTGTCCCGACCGAAGGCGATGCGGCGCAGCTCAGCGATCCGCGAATCTTTCACGTAATAGTTACCCGTCCGTTCGGCGTGTACCGAGCGTAGTCGAACCGACCGGAAGCTAGCTCTAGCGTCCCTGCCCTCGCGAGCAAGTCTGGTCTGCTGCTGTCTGGCCGCTGACATTCGAGGGCAGTACGACAGAATCCTGGTCGGGGGTGCTGGCTGGGGGCGGCGTCCCGGTAGTTGCTGTGGTGGGCGTCGTTGCAGGCGCAAGCACAGTGCCTCCTCCGGTCTTGCCGCTCAGCTGAAGAGGTCGGTCTGCAACGAGCGCAGCGTTCAGTGCCGCTGCGGTGGACTGCTGCGGAATCACGCGCGCGGGGTTCGCCGGATCTCCCACGACCGGGTATTGCACGAAGACTATGTTCGACAGACCAACACTTTTTAGTGCGAGCGCAATTGAGACCAGCGCGCTTGGATTGGTGAGCGTGTCCGACAGGGTCACGTTCTGCACCGCAGCACTGGCAAGGGAATAGAGCTCGAGGGGGTTGCTCAGCACCCCGGCACTCGTCACCTTGCGAGCCAGTGCCGACATAAAGAGTTGTTGATTGCTGATGCGGGCGAGGTCGCTCCCGCCGACGAGGCCGTGTCTGCTCCGCAGGAACGACAGGGCATCCGCGCCGACCATCGTGTGCTCGCCGGCGGTGAGGTGCAGTGGTGGGTTGACATAGAGGTCGTTAATTGGCGTGGCGACGCAGACGTCGACGCCGCCCACGGCATCCGACATAGCAATCACGCCGTCAAGGGTGATCTTGGCAGCGAAGGGAATCTCCAGACCGGTGAGCTTCTCGATCGTCAACACGACACACGGTAGGTCTCCGCGAGGGAGAGTCGAGTTGAGCATCGCCGAGGACTCCGCTGGGTAGGAACCGCCCGCTGCCCGCGGGCACGACGGCACCGGGATGATCAAGTCTCGAGGAAAGCTGACAACGCTGACGCTGTTGTGGTCAGCCGCAATGTGAATGAGCATCGTCACGTCGTTGTTGCCGGTGCCGGAGCTAGCCCTCAGCTGCTCTTTCGTCTGGTACGCGCCGCCCTGACCCGTTCGCGTGTCTGTGCCGACGAGAAGCATGTTGACGCCTCCCTCGATGGCGCCGATGTTTGTCACATCAACCTTTGGCCCGCCCTTAACGTGCGCAAGATGGATGCCCGGCTTCACACTGCTCGCGAGACCCCACACCGCGATTCCCGCGACTGATGCGCCGCTGACCAAGGCCACCACGACCGCGATCCCGAGCACGCGCATGACGGCGCCGAACGCTCCTCGTGTCTTCTGCTGGCCGTGGCGCACAACGCGCGCATCCTGTGATTGCATTCCTCTGCCCTGTGACGACATTGCGGCTAGTCCTTGTCCGCATTCAAGCGCGCGAGTTGATCTGCGGTAAGCACGAGGTCGGCAGCTTTGGCCGAGTCGGTGATGGACTCAGGGCGCCTCGATCCCGGAATGGGGATGACGACGTGTTCGAGGGCCAACTCCCAGGCCAGAGCGACGCGCTGCGGGCTGACCCGCTCTGTGCCGTAGCTCAGCTCGTCCGCAACATCCGCGAAGACTCGCTGTGACGCGAACACCTCTGCCGCGTTGCCGATGCCGCCGAGCGGGCTCCACGGTAGGAATGCAATCTCGTGATGTGCGCAATACTCGAGCTCCGCCTGCGTCGTTCGGGAGATCGGTGAATAGCGGTTCTGCACGGAGACCAGTCGCCCATCGAGCACGTCCTGGGCGATCTCGATCTGTTCGATGTTCACGTTCGAGATGCCCGCCATCTGCATGACGCCGTCGTCGAGAAGGTCGCGGATGGCCGTCATCGACTCCCGGTAGTCGACCGTGGGATCGGGGGCGTGGAACTGGTAGAGGTCGATCGACTCGACGCCGAGGCGTTCGCGCGAGGCGTGGGCCGCCTTGGTGAGGTGGTCAGCACTGCCTACCCGGTCCCACGGACCGGAGCCATCGCGGTGCACGAGTCCGCCCTTGGTTGCGACAAGCACCTGGGAGATGTCGCCGGAGTATGAGCCCAGTGCCTCGGCTATCAGGCGCTCATTGTGGCCGGGGCCATCCGCATCCAGAGTGTAAGCATCCGCTGTGTCGATAAAAGTAATTCCAGCATCGAGCGCCGCGTGGATGGTGGCGATCGCCCGGTCGCGTGCCGGACGTCCTTCAATCGACAGCGGCATACCGCCGAGCCCGATTGCGCTCACGGTTCTGGCTCCGATGCGGCGAAATCTCATTGCTCTACCTTAAGTGCGAAGCCTGCGAGCAGGCCGGGATGTCATGCGGCGGGCCCCGACGCATCCGCCAATTAGGATGTT
>JBDTAD010000035.1:0-1963 GCA_039924815.1 Lacisediminihabitans sp. | reverse complement strand
CGTACCTGCACCGCTCAGGCCGTACGGCTCGCGCTGGCAAGCAGGGCGAGGTCGTCACCATAGTGCTGCCCACCCAACGTAAAGACACTGCGGCGCTGCTGCGCAAAGCAGAAATCACCGTCGTTCCTCAGCACGTGACCGCGTCTTCGGATGCCGTGATCGCGCTCGTGGGCGAAGTCGCCGCCTACGTCACTCCGGCTCCGCGCGCTGCTGCTCAGCCTCAAGGCGGTGGCCGTTCGCGTCAGTCCCAGGGTGGACGCACCGGTGGCGGCCGCTCTGGTGGCCAGGGTGGATCGCAGGGGGCAAATGCCCAGCGCAAGCGCGCGGCTCGCGATGGTGCGACATCCGGTGCACCGCGCACCGAGCGCACCGGCGGATCGCGCAACTTCTACAGCACGGCGAGCGGCGAGGGCGCATCTAGTGCTGCACCCCGCACCGGTGGCCAGCGCACAGGCGGTCAGCGTTCCGGCGCACCTCGCACGGGCAGCGCACCCCGCACCGGTGGCGGTCGCAGCGGTGGCGCAGGTCGCGCCGGCTCAGGCGGCGGTCTCGTAGGAATGTCGCAGGGCGGCAGTCGGCGTACCAGCCGCTAACTAGCTGAACCGAAGGACCCTCGCATCCGTGCGGGGGTCTTTTGCGTTTCGGTGAGGTCTGGCAATCGGCTCTTCCCAGCATGCGGGAACAGCAGATTGCCAGACCTCAGCGAAGGTGGCTCGCTAGTAGAGCATCCCGACGGAAGCAAGAGCGGCGCGCACTAGGGAACCACGGCCACCATCCATGTCTGCGGCTATGGACTCGGATGCTGCCTCGCGCGGGGTCATCCACGTGATTTCCAGGGCATCCTGCCGGGGCTCGCAAGTGCCGGTGACAGGAACGACGTAGGCCAACGAAACCGCGTGCTGGCGCACATCCGTGTACTGGCTCTCGCCCGGGAACGGGAAGTACTCCGCGACAGAGAACGGCACGGCGCTCGCGGGCAAGAGCGGAAAAGCCATCGGCCCGAGGTCCTTCTCGAGGTGCCGAAAGAGTGCGTCGCGCAGGGACTCGCCATACATGACGCGACCGGAGACGAGGGTGCGCGTGATCGAGCCGGTCTCGGATGCCCGCAGCAGCATCCCGACTTCGGTCACCCTGCCGAGGCCATCCACTCGCACCGGCACACCCTCGACGTAGAGAATCGGAAGACGCGTGCGGATATCCGCGAGTTCGTCATCGGAAAGCCAACCGGAATTAGGGTCTGGGGTGCCAACGGAGCTCATGCTCCATTCTCTCCCCCCGCGCTGGGAGCGTCGTTCGCGGCACGCTTGCAGGGTTCGCGACGCGATGGATCCCACCCAACTACCCACGACTCAGGACCAATGCAACGATGGTGCAATGTACTTAGACGCCAACGCCGTTCTGTGGTCAGCGCCAGAGCGCGATCGGGGTGACCGTCCGCTGCTGGTGTTGCTGCACGGAAAGGGCTCGAACGAGAGCGACCTGTTCTCTCTGTCGCCGCTGCTTCCGCTGGAACCGGTCATAGCATCCGTTCGCGCGCCGCTTCCTGACGGCTCCGGTTTCTCGTGGTTTGACCACGCTCACTACGTCGACGATGGCCCCACTCTGGAGTATGCGGATGCCGCAGCCGCGGCCGTACTCGAATGGCTCGGCGAGCAGCACTATCGCTCGGTCGACATCCTGGGCTTCTCGCAGGGTGCGGCCATGGTGCTGCAGTTGCTGCGAATGAGCCCCGAGACGTTCGGTTGCGGAGTCGCCCTGTCGGGGTATTCCGTACAGGGCACTCACCCGGGAGATGCTGCGCTCGAGACGCTGCGGCCGCCGGTGTTCTGGGGGCGGGGCACCGACGACGCGGCCATCCGTCCCGACGCCATCGACCGCACGCTCGAATGGCTGCCGGAACACTCCACCCTCACCGCACGCATCTATGAGGGTCTCGGGCACGGCTTGATCGCATCCGAGGTGC
>JBDTAD010000034.1:0-4264 GCA_039924815.1 Lacisediminihabitans sp. | reverse complement strand
GGCAGCGAGTTTCTCGACCTCGGGCGCGGCCGTGATGATGCCGAGGTTGTCGCGAAGCCACTGAATGAGCGATCCGGTGACGGCGATCGATCCCTCGAGCGCGTAATGAGCGGGGGCATCCCCGAGGCGATAGCCCACGGTCGTCAGTAGCCCATTCTGTGACTCAACGATCTCCTCGCCGGTGTTGAACAGCAGAAAGTTGCCGGTGCCGTAGGTGTTCTTGGCTTCGCCAGCCTCGAACGCTGCCTGCCCGAAGGTCGCCGCCTGCTGGTCGCCTAGGATGCCCGCGATCGGCACCTCCCGGAGCAGCGACGACGATTCGGCCACGCCGTAGATCTCCGACGAGCTTCGAATCTCGGGGCACATCGACCGAGGCACGTCGAACGCGTTCAGGATGTCGTCGTCCCAGTCGAGTGTGCGCAGGTCCATGAACAGGGTGCGGGAGGCGTTCGTCACATCCGTCACGTGGATGCCGCCCTCGGTGCCGCCGGACAGGTTCCAGATCACCCAGCTGTCGATTGTTCCAAAGATCAGGTCACCGGCATCCGCGCGCTCCCTAGCCCCGTCGACATTCTCGAGTATCCACGCGATTTTGGTGCCGGCGAAGTATGTCGAGAGCGGCAGCCCGACCTGCGACTTGAACCGGTCGACACCACCGTCCGCTGCAAGGCGATCGATGATCGGCTGTGTTCGCGTGTCCTGCCAGACGATGGCGTTGTAGACGGGTTCGCCAGTGGTGCGATCCCAGACAACTGTTGTTTCCCGCTGGTTCGTGATGCCGATAGCCGCAATGTCGTGGCGCGTGATGTCAGCCTTCGAGAGGGCGATCCCGATGACCTCCTGCACGTTGCGCCAGATCTCCATCGGATCGTGCTCAACCCAGCCCGGGCGCGGCAGGATCTGCTGATGTTCCTTCTGGCCGACCGACACGATCGAACCGGAGCGATCGAACACGATCGCTCGCGACGATGTGGTGCCCTGGTCGAGTGCAACGACGTAGTTCTCCACGCTGATAACTCCTTCGTTCAGTGGAAATGTCGCTCAAGGTTGTCGAAGGAGGCGCGAACCTCCGTGTCTATCTTTGCCTCATCCCAGCCAAGCACACCACCCTCGAGCTCGGCGAGGCTCAGGAGCGGGATGTCGGTCGAACCGACAGTGGACCGTACGACGTTGCGGCAGCACTGTGGCCCACAGCAAGCCAGTTGCGGTGGGCCACACTGTCGCGTTCTAGACAGCCGTAGGGAGGTCCTCAATCGCTCGCAGTTGCGCTCCAGCGAGGTAGCCCTGCAGGTGCTCAGCGATGTCACGAGTGTCGCTCTCGGCTCCGTTGATGTAGGTCGAACGGCGTCGGCGGAGAAGGCTGGTGCCGAGCAGATACATGCCGGGAGCATCCGTCACGACCCCACCGTCATGCTTGATGCTGCCCTTGTAACCAAAGACGGGAACGTCGAGCCACGAGTAATCGGGTCGGTACCCGGTAGCCCAAAAGACAGTGCCGATGTCGTCGCGGTTCAGCCCAAGCTCGAGCCTCGGCAACGGGTCAACCCGCGTCGGCTCGTACCGCTCGGAGGCGTCGAGGCCATCCGCCCCAGACTCGCTGGCCCACTCATCGAAGCGGTCGAGCAAGCGGCCGAGCTTGAAGTCTGCGAGCTGACAAGTGTTCGCGAGTCCACCCGAGAACTGTGCGACATCATCCTGCAACCGGCCCAGCCGGCCGACCACGCTGATGCCGTTGTCGCGAAGAGTGTTCAGGTTGATCGTGCGGTGCTCCGGGGAGCCGATCAACTGAGGAGATGGCACGTGCCGGGTACGCACGAGGTCATCGAACTGGTCGAAGCCTTCGTCGAGTACGCCAGCGGCGTCCATCCACCAGAAGATGTCTTTGCCGCGATAGCTGCGTGGCATCCGCACGTGCTCGCCGACCGAGATGGTCACTTTGCGCCCGCTGCGCGCGAGCTCATCTGCGATCTGCACGCCCGTCGCGGATGCTCCGACAACCAGCACTCCGCGATCGTCGAGATCATCGGCGGAGCGGTAATCCAGGGCGGTGAGCGAGCGGATGTCGGGGGACAGCGCCGCGCCGACCGCGGGAACGTTGCCGATATTGCAGGCTCCGCTCGCGATCACAACGGTCTCGCAGGTCCAGGTGCCGCGGTCCGTCTGCACCTCGTAGCCGTCATCCGTAGCGCTGACGTGCGTGACGGTGGTGCCGGTGTGCACCGGTGCCGCGATTGTCTTCGCGTAGTCGCCGAGGAAGTCGGCGACCTCGTGTGCCGACAGGAACCCATCCGGATCATTACCCGCGTAGGGCTGCCCGGGAAGTCGGTTCTGCCAGTTGGGCGTCAGCAGCCGCAGCGAATCCCAGCGTTCCTTGGCCCAGGAGTGCGCCACCTCTCCGCGCTCGAGTACGACATGGTCGATCGAACGTTCGGTGAGGCGGCGACTCATGGCGAGCCCGGACTGACCGGCCCCGATGACGACTGTGGTCGTTTTCATAGTGTGTTCAGAATTGCGCTCAGCCGACCGTCACATTGACGTTGGTCGGGTTTGCCAGGGCGTCAAACACTGCGGAGCGCCGCTGCGACTGTGCCACGAGCGCTGCGATGTCTTCGGGGGTTCCGTCAGCGTCAATGTCGAAGTGCACGCTGATCTCGTTGAAACCGTTGCGTACATCCGGGTCTCCGCCGAGGATGCCGAGCACGTTGTGCTTGCCCTCCACCGTTGCGGTGACCGAGCGAAGCTGAATCTGGCGGTTCTGTGCGACCGCGGCAACACCGGCGGTCAGGCAGCCAGCAAGGGCGGCAAGCAGGGTCTCCACGGGGGTCGGTCCGCGGTCCTCCGACGCGAAGACTTCGGGGTGGTCACCCTCGAGAACGAAAGCCTTCTTGTGAGTCTGCTCAGCACCGAGGCCACTGAAGTGCTCGATGGTCTGCCGCGAGTAGGTTCCCTCTATCCACTCCGAGGTGGCGCGCCAGACGAACTCGGCTGCTTCCGGTGCTTCGCGCAGTGCGTCGCGTGCCGCGAGCAGTGCGTCGCTGTTCACTCCGTTGTTGACTGGACTGGTCGTGGTGATAGTCATGGGTGCTCCCGTCGAGATCGACGTCGCGAGCGTATGGTGATCGGCACCACGCGCGTTCGCTCGAACCGACGGTCGGGCTGCGACAGTGCAGAGACTATGCCTGTGGTTCCGATCACGCCATTAAGATGACGCCAAGCTACGTCGCAGCGCGGCCTTGGAGCGCTAGTCGCTCACTGCTGAGTGATGCCGATGCGAGTAAGGGCATCCACGACTGCTTCGCGCCCAGTGCCGGTGAGCCCCTGCACCGGTCGCGGCAGGTTCGGCGACGGTGCGAGCTCCAGATGCTCCGCAATGATTGAAGCGATACGGTAGCCGCCGTGTTTGCGCGTCAGACGCCAGAGCGGTTCCAAGGCCGCCGACAGCCGCAGAGCTTCCTCTGAATCGCCCGCGAGAGCGGCTCGCGTGATCGCTAGACAGGGTTCTGGCAGGATGCCAGCGACACCGCTGTACCAACCGTCGCATCCGGCAACCAGGCTCACCGCTGCCACAGCGTCGCCGCTGATACCGATGGTCACGTGCTCGGGGAGTCGGGTTCGTAACCGGGCAACCCGCGCCCGCACTTCTTCTAGGTTGGGCGATACCGGTGGGATTTTGATGGAGGCGATACCGGGCAGCTGCGCAATGCGGGCGTGAAGATCGTCGCTGAAGGTAACGTGCGTCGTCGTGGGGTTGTCGTAGACCACGATCGGGATGGTGGCGAAGGCCGCGACGTCGGCATACAGTCCGTAGACCTCGTCGTCGCTCAGAGGTTGGTAGGTGACCGCAGGGAGCAGCATCGCTGTCGCACCGCGATCTTGAGCGTCCTCGACCAGAGCTAGCACCTGGTGAGTGGCGGGTGCGCCGACACCGACCAGCACGGGCGCGCCTCCCGCGTGCTCGACTGCGATCTCCACTGCCCTGGCGCGCTCCTCGCGAGTGAGGTACGCGTAGCTTCCGGTAGATCCAAGCACCCCGAGCGAGTCGACCTTCGAGACCGCAAGGCGATCGATCAGCCCGGCAAACGCGGACTCATCGATTCCGTTCTCGGAGATCGGTGTGAGAGGAAACGCGCTGAGTCCTGTAAACATAGTCGTCACTTTACGGCTCGATCAAGGCCGGGCTTGCTATCTACCTACCCAGCCAGCCACCGTCCACCGGGAGCGTTATGCCCGAAACGTAATCCGACGCTGATGACGCCAGAAAGAC
>JBDTAD010000033.1:0-7859 GCA_039924815.1 Lacisediminihabitans sp. | reverse complement strand
AACGGCGTTGGCCATGCCATGCGCAGGCTCGACGATAACGGCGTCTGGGAGTTGTTCATTCCGGGTCTCAGCCCCAGCAGTACCTACAAGTTCGAGTTCAGAACCGCCAACGGCCAGTGGGTGCAGCGAGCGGACCCGATGGCGCGCTTCACCGAAGTTCCACCGGCCACCGCGTCTGTCATCAGCACCACGGAGTATGTCTGGGGCGACACGAACTGGATGCAGAAACGAGCATCCACCGACCCCCACAACTCGCCCATGAGCATCTATGAAATGCACCTCGGATCATGGCGACCGGGTCTCAGCTATCGCGAGGTTGCCGACCAGCTCATCGACTATCTGACCGACCTCGCGTTTACCCACGTGGAGTTCATGCCGCTTGCCGAGCACCCATTTGGTGGTTCCTGGGGCTATCAGGTGACCGGCTACTACGCGCCGACCAGCCGCTTCGGGCATCCCGATGACCTGCGCTACCTCATCGATCGACTGCATCAGGCGGGCATTGCCGTGATCATGGACTGGGTGCCCGCACACTTTCCCAAGGACGAGTGGGCTCTGGCCAACTTCGACGGTCAGCCGCTCTACGAGCACGCTGATCCGCGTCGCGGTGAGCAACCGGACTGGGGCACACTGGTCTTCAACTTTGGCGACTCGCAGGTGCGCAACTTTCTCGTCGCGAACGCGCTGTACTGGCTCGAGGAGTTTCACATCGATGGGCTGCGCGTGGACGCGGTCGCCTCGATGCTCTACCTTGACTACTCACGCGAGGCGGGCGAATGGGAACCAAACCGCTTGGGTGGACGGGAAAACCTTGAGGCGATCAGCTTCTTGCAGGAGGTCAACGCCACCGCCTACAAGCGCAACCCCGGCATCGTGATGATCGCCGAGGAATCCACCTCCTGGCCGGGCGTAACCAAGCCGACATCGTCATCCGGACTCGGGTTCGGCCTGAAGTGGAACATGGGCTGGATGCACGACACCCTGCAGTACATGCACGAAGACCCGATGTACCGTTCGTACCACCACAACGACATCACCTTCGGCTTTCTCTACGCCTTCAGCGAGAGCTTTCTGCTGCCGATCAGTCACGACGAGGTCGTGCACGGCAAGGGCTCACTGCTGGCCAAGATGCCCGGCGACCAGTGGCAGAAACTCGCGAACGTGCGCGCGTATCTGGCCTTCATGTGGGCTCACCCTGGCAAGCAGTTGCTCTTTATGGGCAGTGAATTCGGGCAGCCAAGCGAGTGGAGCGAAGAGCGCGGACTCGATTGGTGGATTCTTGACCAGCCGGTGCACCAGGGTCTTCACCGACTCGTGGGCCAGCTCAATCGGGCGTACCGCGACAACGGTGCCCTCTGGCAACAAGACAACACTGAAGCGGGCTTCGAGTGGCTGGAGGCAGGCGACGCTGAGCACAACATCATTTCGTTCCTGCGCTGGTCAAGCGACGGGCAGCCCATCGCCGTCATCATGAACTTCTCCGGCAACCCGGTCGGGCCCTACCGGATCGGCCTGCCCTTTGCCGGAGTGTGGGACGAACTTCTGAACACGGATGCCGTCGACTTCGGTGGCTCCGGCGTCGGCAACTTCGGCGCGGTGACTGCCACCGACACCCCCTGGGCTGGACGCCCCGCCTCGGCAGAACTCACGCTGCCACCACTAGCCGGGCTGTGGCTCAAGCTGCGGAAATGAGCTGGATTAGCTGAACTGGAAGGTCGAGAACATGACCGAGAGCATGTTCGCGACTTGAACAATGGCAACGACAACGGTGATCACGTACACAGCGATCGTGACCCAGATTGGCAGCAGTCCCCTGCCCGAGCGACGCTTGGCAACGACTGAACGTCCGATGACGTACACGGCACTGGAGAGGAACGCCCAAGCCCAGGGGAACGGCCGAACAAAACCGTCACGGCCGAGTTTTTTCGAGTCTAAGTATGCGAACAGCACCATGACCAAGTAAATGCCCCAGTTCAGCGCGGTGATCAACAAGTACGACGGACTTAACATCCCGGAAAGCGAATTTCCACCTTCCATTGCGCCCCGCAGATACCCGGACATGTCGAAGGACATGAGCGAGACAATCGAGAGCAGAGGCAGCAGCACTACCAGCCAGATATAGATGTTGTACACGGACGTACGCGCACCCATAACAGGTGTGGCGACCGCGCCGTACACCTCCAGTGACGGGTCGTGCAGGTGGTCAGTCCACCGAGCGCCGTCCCACCAGCGTTTCTGTCCCGAGCCGGATGGGTCGTCGTACCATCCCGCTGCCGCAGTGTTGCCTGTTGTGTTCGTCACCGTGTGCACCTCCGAGTTGAGGCAAGCTTAGGCGAGACGACACTGCCGAACTGCTAGGCCGTGCGTGGAAAATCAGCTGGTTTAGTAGAGCAGATTCGTCAAGCGCCGGCGCGCGATGATAACCCTGGGATCTTCGGCTCCGGCGATTTCAAAGAACTCCAGAAGTCGAGCGCGCACGGCGTCTTTGCCCTGCTGCTCAAGCGCGGGGAAGAGATCGAGCAGGCGCTCGAAGGCGTCCTCAACGTGCCCGCCACTGACATCCAAGTCTGCAACCGCAAGCTGCGCGTTCAGATCCGATGGCGCGGCAGCCGCGGCAGCGCGAACGTCGGCAGCTCCCGCATCTCGCAGTCGTGCGAGCAGGGAGACCTGCGCGAGACCGGCGACCGCAAGGTGGTCGCGCGGATCTTGAGCGATCGCCGTCTTGTACTCCGCGATGGCGGTGTCGAAATCGCCATTCGACATGGCATCGTAGGCTTCTTGGTGGTGCGGCGGCAGCGGTTCTTCCACCGGCTCAGCCTGGTCTTCCGGTGTTCCGGCATCCGTGGGTGTAGCAGTGCCGGTCACACCGTTCTGCACGGCGAGCGCTGCGAGCTGTTCGAGCACGCTGAGCACTTCGGACTCCGCAACGTCACCCTCGTAGAGGGCGATGGGACGTCCGCCGATCACAGCGGCAACCGTTGGCACCGCAGCAACTTTGAAAGCCTGCTGCAGTTGGGGATTAGCCTGCGCGTCAACGGTGGCGAGGATGAACTTGCCTGCCTGTGCGGTGATGACACTGCTGAGAGTTGCAGAGGGCGACCCCATGTAGAACTCAACTATGACCGGTACCGTGCTGGAAAGCTCAAGGATGCCGGTGAAGTTGGCATCGGTACCCTCGACGACCAGAGAGGGAACACTCACTGCACCCACAGGGGCACCACCCGCTGGTGCTGGCGGGTGCACGAGCGACGACAAGTCCACCGCTCCCCGGAGGCTTGCAGGGGTCGGTGGAACGCTGGTCACGATTTCTCCTTCGCTGAGATGATGCCATCTGCGTCGCCGAGTAACACGATCTTTTGATTGCTGTCGGCCTTCGGAACGTAGAACAAGAGTTGATCTCCGTACGTCGACACAAGCCCCTTGAGCGTGGTGCTTACGCCGGACAGAGTCTTCACGAGGCCGGTCGAGCCGACCGAAGCACCCGCCTCAGAGGGAGCGACGGTTTCGATCTGATTGATGTTCACCGCGACAATGGCACCCGAGTTGTTCGTTCCAAAGGCGATGGGCTCGGCTAGGCCCGGTTCGTTGGAGAACTCGATCGTAGCTTTATCGGGTATCGAGGCTTTTCTGGTCTGTTTCGCGTCAAAACCCTGCACCTTCGCGAAACGGTCATTGCTCGTGTCGAAGTACTTTGCATACTCGCTCGATGGACCCTTGAGGAGGATGTCGCCGTAGGCGGCACCTACTTTGCCAGGAGACAGCAAGTAGAACTTGTTGTCCGGCAGAAGCTGTGGCGCTCCGATCTGCGCGGATGCCATCTTGGGGAGCACGACCTTGGCTTCTAGGCCCATTGCATAGGTGACCTTGTAGTTGTCGCGGGGAGTCTCCTGCTGCAGCATGAGGGCAACGGGAGCAAAAGTCTTGTCTTTGGGGTGTCCGAGCACGGTGAAGACCGTACGCGGCCAAGAATTACTCTGCTGCGGCAACGCCACTTCAACTTCACCACTGGGAATTGCGGCGAGCGCCGCCACAGTGCTGTCCTTCTTGCGGATCTCGTAATTAGCAGTCCGTAGTTGGAGCGCCGCCCCCGCGAACCGGGTCGCGAGCAAGGTCTCGTCAGTGGTCTCGTCTGCTTTGGCCGCAATTTTGGAGACATTTGCGACGATCTCTTTGAGCTGAGGCACGGTCACGGCAGGAGCCTGCTGGTTGTTCGTGACGTCTGGCGCCACCGTCGCGGATGGTGTCGGCTTACTGCCACCCCCAAGGAAAGCCGGGGCGGAACCAGCAGAACAGCCGCTGAGGGCGAGGGTGCCAGCGACTAACACCGGAAGTACAGCGATCATGCGCCTCTTGCGAGAGGATCGGCGCCCACTCGTGATCTCTGGCGGTTTGGTGCGGCGGGGCTTGTAGCTTCGTTGTTTTGGCAGTTTGGGCATCTTGGGGCTCTTGCGTCGGGGACCACGCGATTTACGCAGGTGATAGAGCGCCCACAAATACAGGCCGAGCCCCACGAGAAGCAAAAGGACTCCGGCAATGACCAGCGGGCCAGACCATGGCGTGCGATTATCGAGCGGCCAACGAATAGCCACGCTACTCGGTGCAGCCTTCGCGCCATCGGAAGCGATGATCACGGAGATGCCTTTAGGTACGTTCGCAGTGAACGACAGACCGACCTCACTACTGTGCTCTTCGAGCCAGAGGTCAGACCCCCGCGGGTCTGGAACCTTCGACTCCTTTCCCTTGACGAGCTTGCTGGTCAGGGCCGAAGTCGTTCGGTTATAGGTGATTTTGTTGTAGCTCGCGTCTCCAACCCAGGCCCGTACGTCCCCGGTGCGACCATAGGCCGCGAAGATATTCTTTGCTCCCGAGATGTCGAGAGTCTGATGACCAGGGCGGGCGTTGAGCGTCGCACCGTCGATGATCGTCACGGGAGCCTTCGACGTCAAAGACACACTCGCGGTGACGTGATCTGGACCGGCAAATATAGTGCGCTGAGCAACGCCAAAGCCGATGAGGAAGAAGGCGAGAACAAAACTCACGATGGCAAGGATGAATCGCACGTCGCTACTCCTCTCGTGTCTGCTGATCGGGTGAAGTCTCGCCAGAACCAGGTCGCGGCTGGGCTATTCGTGGGCAACTTGCTCTCCGCACGCGCGGTGCTCCTGGCCAGCGGCACTCATTTATGCCACCAGACAAAGACATTCCAGAATAGCGTAGCGATCCTGTGAGCTTCCTCGCCTACCCGCCAGGCGCACGCGGCTCTTCGCACCGCGCTCACCGTCCCTACCAACGCACCATGCCGCGCGGCGGCACGTCCACGCTAAACTCGGATCGTTCAGCACCGTTCACCACTTGTGCCAACAACTGATTCTCGGGGAGAGACCGTGGCCACTGACGATGAGGCTTTCACTACGGCGATGCGCGGATACAACCGCGACGAAGTAGACAGTGCGATCCAGGACTTGCGACGGGAACTGATCAAAGCCAACACTGACAAGGCAGAGTCAGCCAAGGAGATCAAACGTCTCTCCGCTACTGTTGCGGATCTGCAGGCCGAGATCGAAGAGACCGGTAGCCCCACATATAGCGGTCTCGGCAGCAAGCTCGAAAACGTACTGCGCGTGGCAGAGGAGCAATCGACCAGGCTCATCAGCCAGGCCGACATCGACGCGGAGAAGCTGCGCAACGGCGTTCAGGGCGAGATCCACGCTCTGCGAGTCGAATCTATGGAGGCGGCCGAAAAGCTCGTTGCGGATGCGCACGCCAAAGCGGCTGCAATCGTCGACGCCGCGCACGCGCAGGCCCAGGAAATCCTCGAGGCTAGCAACGCAGAAAGCGAAATCGCGACCCAGGACGCGCTGCACGAGGCCGCAGCCATCCGCGGAGCCGTGGCGACCGAGGCCGCAGAAGCGCGCACAACTGCGAAGCGTGAAGCTGCCGCAGTAAAGGCAGAGGCCGAACGTGAAGCTGCGGAGCTCAAGCTGGTTGCGGGCCGCGAGGTGAGCGAAGCGCGGGAGCAAGCGGCTGCGCTGGCTCGGGAGACCGAGCAGGCCCGGGTGGAGTTCACTAGCGAGACAGAGAAGCAGTGGGGTGATCTCGCACGTGACGTCGAGCAGCAACGCACCGACCTCACGCGAGAGATCGAGCAGAGCAAGATACGTTTCGATCAGGAGACCGCGGCAACGCGTGCCACGCTCGAACTCGAGGTAGCGACCGCGCGAAACGTGCTGGAACAGGAAAAAGCCGAAGCCAAAGCACAGCTCGACGCGGAGATCGCTGCAGAGCGCTCGAACCTTTCACGGGATATCGAGCAGCAACGCACTGATCTAGAGCGCGAGATTGAGTCGCGGCGCGCGGAGCTGACGCGCGAGAGCGAGAAGGTCAAGGCGCAGATCGGTCACGATCTCGACGAACTGCGCACGTCCCTGGAACGCGATCGCGAACAGGGTCGAGTCGATTTCGAGGTAGAACTCACCGCGCGGCGGGACGAAGCAGAAAAGGACTTCCTCGCGAAGCACCAGGAGGCTGTCGCGCAGACTCAGAAATACCTAGACGAGGCCCAATTGCAGCTCGCGGACGCCCACGAGCGCGCGGCGGAGAAGCGGCACGAGGCCGCGATCAGCGAGGCCGAGGTCAAGAATGCCACTCAGTCTGCACGCGAAAAGGCCGATGCTGACGCCTCAGAGATCCTCGGCAATGCGGAGGCACGATCGAAGGCTATGGTGCGCGAAGCGGAGAAGCGCACGGCAAAGCTCGTGAAGGACGCCGAAGAGCGACTCGACCAGATCAGAATTGAGCGCGAGGCGGTCGCGGGTTACTTTGAGAGCCTGCACTCGGTCCTCAACCAGGCCGAGAAGGTCACGAATGAGAGCTAAGCGTCGCCGAGTAGAGCTGTGAACACCCGATACCCCAGCACGATAACGAGAAGGGAACCGCGGTGAAAATACAGAATGCGTTCAGGGTTGGCCTACTCGGCGGTCTCGGAGTGCTCGTTGCCCTCGCCATTGGCGGAGCGGTCGCGACCCTTTCTACGATCCTCACCTACATCGGTGCAGCACTCTTTATCGCCTTGGGCCTCGATCCTGCGGTGTCATGGCTCGAAAGGCACAAGTTCCCCCGCTGGACAGCTATCATCACAGTTTTGGCGGCCGTGCTCGCCGTGCTTGCGGGGCTCGTGCTCGCTGTTGTCCCGGTGATCGTCGACCAGACCAATCGTCTCATCGCGCAGGTGCCGACGGTCGTGAACGCCGTGTCTGATCCGCACATGGTGAAGAACCTTCAGTCTGGCCTGCCCGATTTCATAGACGTGCAAGGCGTCCTAGACGCCGTGGCCAAGTTCTTTCAAGACCCCAAGAATCTCAGTGCCATCGGTGGAGGCGTGCTGCAGGTTGGGCTAGGGATCGCCAGCGGCATCGCAGGCGTGGTCATCGTCTTGATCCTCACCCTCTATTTCGTTGCATCTCTGAACGGTATGAAGCGCGGTCTGTACCGCATGGTTCCCGCTTCGAAGCGCGCGGGTTTCGCCGATCTCACCGAGCAGATCAGTACTGCAGTCGGGCGCTATGTGATGGGTCAGGCCACCATCGCCCTCTGTAATGGCATCGCGAGTTTTATCTTTCTCACCTTCATCGCCAAGGTGCAATACTCTGCGCTGTTCGCGTTTATCGCCTTCCTGTTCGCCCTCGTTCCCCTGGTAGGCACGCTCTCAGGGTCAATCTTGATTACCCTGGGCTCGTTGCTCTTTGGCGGACCGGTCACGGCTCTCTGGGTCGCCATCTACTACCTGGCCTACATGCAGGTTGAGGCATACGTCATCAACCCGAACGTCATGAACCGGGCGGTGAAGGTACCGGGGGCCA
>JBDTAD010000032.1:0-1994 GCA_039924815.1 Lacisediminihabitans sp. | reverse complement strand
CACCACGGCCGCTGGAGAGAGCACCATTGCCACGGCCATCGTCTCGCCGAGCGCGCGTCCGAGCCCGAGCATCGCGGCGGAGATGATGCCGGCACGGCCGAACGGGAGCACGGCCATCCGAATCATCTCCCAGCGGGTCGCACCGAGCGCGAGCGCCGCCTCTTCGTGCAGGAGCGGAGTCTGCAGGAAGATCTCGCGGCACACTGCGGTCATGATCGGCAGCACCATCACGGCCAGGACGATCGCTGCGGTAAGGATCGTCCTGCCGGTGCCCGACACATCCCCGCCAAACAGGGGGAACCAGCCGAGGTTCGTGTTGAGCCAGGCGTAAAACGGCTGGATCGCCGGCGCGAGCACCTGAATTCCCCACAGCCCGAAGACGACCGAAGGCACGGCGGCCAAAAGGTCGATGATGTACCCGAGAAACTGCGCGATCTTGCGCGGCGCGTAGTGAGAGATGAAGAGAGCGACGCCGATGGAGATTGGGGTGGCGATGATGAGCGCGATAGCCGACGCCCACACAGTTCCGAACACGAGTGGCCAGACGTAGACCCAGAAGTTGGCTGCGTGGTTCGGCAGGGTTCCAGGCTTTGCCATCAGGGCCGGGATGCTCTGCACCACCAGGAAGAGTGCAACGGCGGCGAGCACGGCGAGGATGAGGGAGCCCGCGATGATCGTGCTGGACGAAAATACGCGGTCGCCTCGCCGAACCTTCAGCTTGATCTCGCCTGCTGCTGTGGTCATCCCTGGCTTTCTGGTTTGGGTTGTAGGTCGTCTTGTCGATTACCGCGACTTGGGCTGCACCGAGGTGATCGGTGCAGCCCGGACCCTGTGCTCTGCGTGCTACTTGATGGTTTCGATCACCTTGGTGACCTTGGCAGCAAGTTCCTTCGACAGCGGGGCGGAACCGGCGTTCTTGGCCGCGCTTTGTTGTCCGGCGTCGCTCGCGATGTATCTGGCGTACGCCTTCACGAGCTCAGCCTTGCCAGCGTCTGCGTAGTTCTGGCAGACGATGAGGTAGCTGACGAGAACCATCGGCCAGGAGTTCGCATCCGTGATCTTGCGGTCGATCGCGATGGCGAGGTCGCCGGCTTCGCGACCGGATGCGACCGGGGACTTGGCCACGACATCCGCCGCTCCTGCAGCGTTGATGGTGACGTAGTCGCTGCCGACCTTGAGCTGCGCGATGCCGAGTCCAGCTGCACCGGACTCGTCGATGTAGGTGATGCTGTTCTTAGCGCTCTTGACCGCGTCAGCGACACCGGAGGTTCCCTTGGCCGCGTCACCCACCGCGTACGGGAAGGTCTGCGCTGAGGGCTTGTCCCACACGGTCGGTGCGTTCGCGCTCAGGTACTCGGTGAAGTTCTGCGTGGTGCCCGAGTCGTCTGAACGGTGCACGACGGTGATCGGAGCGGAGGGCAGCGTGGCACCCGAGTTCTGACTCGTGATTGCCTTGTCGTCCCACTTGGTGATGGTGCCCTTGAAGATGCCGGCGATGGTTACAGCGTCGAGCTTGAGGTTCTTGAGGCCGTCCACGTTGTAAGCGATGGCGATCGGGGAGATGTAGACGGGAAGGTCGATTGGCTTGGTGCCTGGTGCGCAGTTCGGGGATGCTGTGGCGATCTCGGTGTCCTTGAGCGCGGCATCCGACCCGGCGAATGTCGCCGCACCCGAGAGGAAGTTGGTGCGACCGGCCCCAGAACCCTGCGGGTCGTAGTTGACGGTCACCTTGGGGTTAGCCTTTTGGAAGTCGGTTCCCCAGGCGATTTCGGCTGAGCCCTGTGCGGAGGAGCCGACCCCGTTGAGCGTGCCCGAGAGGCTCGTGGGTGCTGTCGCTCCGGTGTCTCCGGATGCCGCTGCCTCGTTTGCTGCGCACGATGACAGGATCATGGTGCCCGCGAGAGCGATGGCGGCAATGCTGCCTGCGCGTGAAAATGCACGACGCTTGAGATTCACAGTTTTCCCTTTCGGAAGGTTTGATTGCAGTGAGGGCC
>JBDTAD010000031.1:0-1913 GCA_039924815.1 Lacisediminihabitans sp. | reverse complement strand
TCGTGGAGTCTGGCGGAGGCACCGGCACCGCCAACATCAAGAGCCACCACAACGTCGGCGGACTCCCCGAAGACCTGCAGTTCGACCT
The DNA here is from genome assembly GCA_039924815.1 of Lacisediminihabitans sp. Lineage (GTDB taxonomy): Bacteria > Actinomycetota > Actinomycetes > Actinomycetales > Microbacteriaceae > Parafrigoribacterium_A. Next base: position 1,825 of record JBDTAD010000031.1, on the reverse strand, counting down.
CGTTGAGCCGCTGCGCACCCTGTTCAAAGACGAGGTGCGCGCGATCGGCCGCGAGCTGGGGTTGCCTGAGGTCATTGTCGGCCGCCAGCCGTTCCCTGGTCCCGGCCTCGGCATCCGCATTGTCGGAGCCGTCGATCGTGAACGTCTCGAACTGCTGCGTAAGGCGGATGCGATTGCTCGCGCCGAACTCACTCTGGCCGGCCTCGACAACGAGATCTGGCAGTGCCCGGTCGTCTTGCTCGCCGACGTGCGCTCGGTCGGAGTGCAGGGCGACGGACGCACCTACGGGCACCCGATCGTGCTGCGGCCCGTGTCATCCGAGGATGCGATGACCGCGGACTGGTCCCGACTTCCCTACGACGTGCTCGCCCGCATCTCGAACCGCATCACCAACGAGGTCGCCGGCGTCAACCGGGTCGTGCTCGACATCACGTCGAAGCCACCTGGGACCATCGAGTGGGAGTGAGCCGCCGAGGTCGAGTGGGCGGCATCGCTCTCCAGCTCAGACAGTGACGTGACGCCGAGGGCGAGGGGCATCGGTTTTCAGCTCAAACAATGAAAGGTTCTGACGGCCGAAAAGCGTGGCCGTCAGAACCTTTCATAACTCGCGAGAAAACCGACACCCCTCGCCCTCGGCTCTGTAGGGCCTACGGCTGCGGCGTCACCGTTCCCGCCCTCCGATTTTGCTTGGGCTCTAGCGGTTTAGCGATCTAGGTTGCCGATGTCGACGGACGTCGTGTTCAGATCCACTGAGTCTTCAACTTCTTGAGGGGAGCGGATGTCGACTCCGGGAGGCGCTTTGCGGTCGAGTTCTTCGGGGATCTGAAGCGGCCTGCGGGAGTAGTAGGCCTTCGCCTTCCCGTGGAAGAGAACGAGCGGGATGACCCCGACGATGATGAGGCCCACTCCGAGAATGTTCACGATCAGCGTGTTGCTCGGGAGGGACGCGAAGAAGATCCAGGTCATAAACAGGGCACCCACCGCGGGCCACAGGCCGATCAGAATGAAGTTCTTGACCGATCGGAACAGCGAACGTCGGTAGGCGACGATGACCGCGACCCCTGCCAGTGCATAGTAGAACGCGATCTGCAGGCCGATGGAGGAAATCGCATCTCCCATGATCGTGCCTACGCTGCCGAGCAAGTTGGAGCCGAGGAACAGGATGATCGAGACGCCCAGCACGATCAGCGTCGCGAAGGCCGGTGTCTTCCAGCGCTTGTGGACTCGGCCGAAGGCCAGAGGCACGGTGTGATCGCGGCCCATCGCAAACAGGGTGCGAGTGACTTGGATCAGCGTCGTTTCCAGCGTGGCAATGGTGGACAAGGCTACGGCGATGATGAGGAGCTTTCCGCCAATACCGGGCCACACGATCTCGCCGAGCACGGAGAGGACGTTGGCACTGTTGTGCTCGATCGTCTTGGTCGAGAGCAGCATCAGCGTGGCGATGGTGAAGACCTCAAACAGTATGAAGACGATCCCCACACCGATTAGTCCGGCCGCACCAGATGATTTATGCCCATTCTTGGTTTCTTCGTTGAGGTTGCTGCTGACATCCCACCCCCAGAAGTAGAAGGCGGCAATCAGCGCTGCTCCGACGAATACGCCCGGACCGCTGAGGTGCTGGAAGCTGAGCCAGCTCCACGAGAACGCCGGTCCAGCGTGCACGTGAGTGGATGCGTGAACGATGGCCAGCACGGCGAAGACAACCAGGATGGCTACCTCGATCAGCGACATGATCCACTGTGCACGCGCCGTGACCTGCACGCCGAAGTACACGCACGCCACCATAATCACGAACCAAATCGAACCGATCCCGGTGATCAGA
>JBDTAD010000030.1:0-1807 GCA_039924815.1 Lacisediminihabitans sp. | reverse complement strand
CGAGACCGAGACGATCGTCGCGTACGTCAATATCGTCGGCGGACAAGATGACCTCGTCTTCGACGGCGACAGCGTCGTGGTCGATGAAGCCGGTGCCATTCTTGCGCGCGCTCCCCAGTTCGAAGAGCACTTTCTCGTCGTCGACGTCGATCCTGCGGCAGCAAGCGACGCGCTCCCGCTGGAGCATGTCGTGCGTGTAGACATCAAGGACGTGGACAGAGACGTTCCGAGCATCCCGAGCGACATAGCGTTGTTGTCGGACGACCGTGAGCAGCTGTGGCTCGCGCTCGTAACAGGTCTTCGTGATTACGTGCGTAAAAACGGCTTCCGTTCCGTGATCTTCGGACTCTCGGGCGGCATCGACTCTGCAGTGTGCGCGGTGCTCGCGGCTGACGCGCTCGGTGCGTCATCCGTGTATTGCGTCTCGCTTCCCAGCCGCTATTCCTCAGACCATTCGCGCGGCGACGCAGACGAGCTGGCCGAGCGCGTGGGACTCAACTACAGCGTTGAACCCATTGCGGATCTCGTGCTGCCCTTTGAAAATCAGCTGCATCTTGACGGACTTGCCGCCGAAAACCTGCAGGCACGGGTTCGTGCGGTGATCCTCATGGGATTGTCCAATCAGTTTGGCCACCTCGTACTGACGACGGGTAACAAGACAGAAATTTCCGTTGGCTACTCGACGATCTATGGAGACTCCGCTGGTGGTTTCGCGCCTATCAAGGACGTCCCAAAAACGCTCGTCTGGGAGCTTGCACGCTGGCGAAACGAGAATGCGCTGAGTCGGAGAGAGACCCCCCCGATCCCGGAGAATTCGATTACCAAACCACCGAGTGCGGAACTTCGACCCGACCAAACCGACCAGGATTCGCTCCCCCCATACGAACTCCTGGACGAAATTCTCGACCGCTACATCTCCCACTCACAGGGCCGTGGCGTGCTGATCGCTGCGGGATTCGACGAAGACACCGTGAACCTCGTGACCAAGCTGGTCGACCGGTCCGAGTGGAAACGCAGGCAGGGCGCCATCGGCCCGAAGATCAGCGGAATGGCATTCGGTCGCGATCGCCGACTCCCCATAACCTCGCTGCGCACCACCGCGGGATAGCTAGAATCACTCCATGACTGACCCAACTGCAGCGGCAGCACAGGCGAACCTCAAACGAGTCCGCACCAGACACTTCCAGTCCGCCAAGGAAAACGGCATCAAAATCACCGGACTGACGAGCTACGACCAACTTAGTGCGGCGATCTTCGACCAGGCGGGCATCGACTTTCTTCTGGTCGGCGATTCCGCCGGAAACAACGTCCTCGGCTATGACACCACGCTCCCCGTGACTGTGGATGAGCTCATCCCGCTTACTCGCGCCGTTGCAGGCGCGGTTACACGAGCGTTCGTGGTAGCGGACATGCCGTTCGGCTCGTACGAATCCAGCCCGGAAGAGGCGCTGCACACGGCATTCCGCTTCATGAAGGAAACACACGCGCACGCGGTCAAGCTCGAAGGCGGAATTCGCAGTGCTGAGCAGATTCGGCGCATCGTTTCGGCTGGCATCCCCGTGATGGCCCACATCGGCTTCACCCCGCAGAGCGAGCACGGACTTGGTGGCCACATCATCCAAGGCCGCGGCGACGGCGCAGAGCAACTCCTCGCGGATGCTCACGCCGTTGAAGATGCCGGCGCGTTCGCTGTGGTCCTCGAGATGGTTCCTTCGGAGGTAGCCGCTCAGGTCACACAGCAGCTCACCATTCCCACCATTGGTGTGGGAGCGGGGCCGCACGTGGATGGCCAACTTCTGGTGTGGAC
>JBDTAD010000029.1:0-2159 GCA_039924815.1 Lacisediminihabitans sp. | reverse complement strand
CCACTCCTGTCCATGGCCCTAGGGCTCACGCTTCTCGGCGCGCTGTACGTGATCTTTATGCTGCTCGGCCCGATCATCGCTGTCGAGTCGACCCGCACCAAGGTTCTGCTCATCGGCGGGTACTGGCTCACGTCCTGGTTGCTCTTCCCCCTCATCGGCGCCCAGGCAATCTGGCTGTGGCTACTCGTCGTCGCACTGCTCTCCTTCACCGGTCTACCGCTGCGGGTTGCCCTGATCGGTTCGGCCATCGTCGTGGTGGTGCAGTGCGCCATCACTGTCTTGGTGAGGTTCGAGCCCGGCTCGCTCTTCGCACCCGGCGTGACCCTGATCTGTGCTGCCACGTTTCTGGCACTGGGCACGATAACCCGATCGAGTCGGAGCCTGCAGCTCGCACACCAGGAAATCGCACGACTGGCCGTGGTCGAGGAGCGGGCAAGGTTCAGCCGTGACCTGCACGACGTGCTCGGCCACTCACTCACCGTCGTCGCCGTGAAGTCTGATCTCGCCCGAAGGCTGATCAGAATCGATCCAGACAAGGCCGAGGCCGAAATGGCCGACATCGAGAACATGGCCCGCGGCGCTCTCTCCGACCTGCGACTCGCCGTCGCCAACTACCGCGAGCTGTCGCTCGAAACAGAATTGCTCGCGGCACGCACCGCGCTCTCTGCTGCCGGCATCTCAGCCCATCTGCCCGAGAGCACAGGACGGCTCGATGAGAGCCTCGATGGCGCCTTCGCTTGGGTGCTTCGCGAGGGGGTAACCAATGTCATCCGGCACTCCGGTGCTGGCACCTGCTGGGTCAGTATTGGCCGGTCTTCTCTTACCGTCGCAGATGATGGTCGCGGCTCCAGCACGGCGCAGACACCCCTCGACGCGGCCAACAGCAACGGCCTACGCGGGCTGCGGGAGCGGATGGCGGCCGTTGGGGCTTCGCTCATCATCGGGCAAAGCCATTACGGCGGCTTTGAATTGACGGCCAGGCGAACCGCGTGACCGCGCCGATCCGCATCCTCATCGCGGACGATCAGGCGCTCGTGCGGGGCGCTCTCGCGTCGCTCCTTTCCTTGGAGAGCGACTTCGACGTCGTCGCCCAGGTTGGCCGCGGTGACGAAGTGCTCGATGCCGTGAAACGCACCGCCGCCACCGTGGCGCTGCTTGACGTGGAGATGCCAGGCCTCGACGGACTCAGTGCAGCGCGTCTGCTGCGCGATTCAGACACGGGGTGCCGCTCCCTCATCGTGACGACGTTCGGCAGACCCGGCTATTTGCGACGCGCACTCGAGTCTGGGGCATCCGGTTTCGTCGTCAAAGACACACCGTCGAGCGAGCTCGCGGATGCGGTACGCCGAGTGGCGGCCGGCCTGCGGGTCGTCGACCCCGCGCTCGCGACCGAGTCGCTCGTTACGGGTCGCTCACCGCTCAGCTCGAGAGAGACGGATGTGCTGCTCGCGCTTCGGACAGAGGGCAGCATTACGGATGTTGCCGCGACCTTGCACCTCTCGGAGGGAACGGTGCGCAATCATCTCTCATCGGCCATCGGAAAAACTCACGCGCGCAATGGCGGCGAGGCCGTGCGCATCGCGGCAGACAACGGCTGGCTCATCGCCTGAGCACAGCGCTCGCCCGGCCAGCCGTTAACTCAACCGCTGGCAGAACGCGCAGAAGTGTGAACCGCGGTTCATGAACTGCTCGCGCACGATCGGGCGGCCGCACCGAGGGCACGGGCGACCTTGCTGTCCGTAGGCGTTGAGCGAGTGTGAGAAGTATCCGGATGCGCCGTTCACGTTGACGTATTGCGCGTCAAAGCTCGTGCCGCCCTCGGCGAGCGCTTTCGCGAGAACCTGCCGCACTTCGGCGAGGAGCGTCTTTGCCTTCGCACGGCTCAGCGTGTTCGTCGGCTGGTCGTAGTGGATGCGCGCGGCCCAGAGCGACTCGTCCGCGTAAATGTTGCCAATGCCGCTGATGAGGTTCTGGTCAAGCAGTGCGCGCTTGATGCCGGTGTGGCGCTTCGCTAGGGCGGCGAAGAAGCGGCGGTCGTCGAACGCCGGGTCGAGAGGGTCGCGGGCGATGTGGGAGACGCTCTTCGGGATGAGGGCGAGGGCGGCGGGCCCATCGACAGGCTCAAGGAGCAGGGGGCCGCTGTAACCGGCGGCACGCCC